>NZ_JBSHDU010000111.1:0-9469 GCF_053616475.1 Streptomyces sp. NPDC055815
CCGGGGGCGGGCACACACGGCGGGGGCCGGGGCACCGCCCAGCGAGGGCGCGGGCCCCACACGGCGCGTGGGCACCGCCCGGCGAGGGCGCGGGCCGTACACGGCGCGTGGGCACCGCCCGGCGAGGGCGCGGGGCAGCACGGGCGCGGGGTGCCGCCCGGCGTGCGTGCGGGCCGTACACGGCGCGGGGCGCCGGCGGCTCGGGTCGCGTGGGGGCTCAGCCGATTGCCGCTACTCGGTCGCGGTACGTGCGGGCCGCGGCCGCGTCGCGGTACGGCTCCAGCCGGCGTTCGAAGTCGCGGACGTACTCCAGCGCCCGAGCCGACCGCATCTCCGAGGCCTGCTGCGCCGCCTCCGCGCCCAGCGCGCACGCCTGGTCCAGTTCGCCGAGGGCCAGCCGGGACGTGGCGAGGACCACCCGGCAGAAGAGCCGGCTGCGGGCGTAACCGGGCGCCCGGAGCTGCAGCGCGCGCTCCGCGTGCTGCGCGGCCGGCCGGTACTGCTGGAGGTCCCGGTGGCAGTGCCCGAGCTCGTCGGCGAGCTGCGCCTCGTCGAAGTGGCGGGCCCAGTAGGGGACCTCGTCGCCGGGCCGGGCCGCCTCCAGGGCCCGTTCGGCCCGGACCAGGGAGGCGCTGCAGGCCCGCGCCTCGCCGAGGACCGCGTGGCCCCGCGCCTCGACGGCGTGCAGCATCGCCTGGACGACGGGCGGCGCGGCGGGCCCGACGCCCTGCTGGGCGACCCGGGCGAGCTGGACGGCCTCGCGCCCGTGGCCGAGGTAGACGGCCTGGCAGCTCATGGTGAGGAGCACGTACGAGCCGTAGGCCCGGTCCCCGGCGGCCTGGGCGAGCCGCAGCGCCTGGACGAAGTACCGCTGCGCGAGGCCGTGCGCGGCGATGTCGTAGGAGGTCCAGCCCGCGAGCCGGGTGAGATCGGCGGCGGCGGCGAAGAGGCGGCGGCCGGTGTTCTCCCCGTACGTGCCGCGCAGCATCGGCTCGGCCTCGTGCTCCAGGTAGCGCACGAGGGCCTGTCGGGCGTGCCCGCCGCCGTACGCGTGGTCGAGGGTGCGGAAGAGTTCGCCGACGGAGCGGAGGGCCGCGATGTCGCCGCTGGAGACCCGCTGTCCCGGCCCCCGGTCCGTACCGCGCTGGCGGGGCACCGAGAACCGCCCCTGGGAGGGGACGCGGGGGTCCTGCGGGGACGCCGCGGCGGCGGACGGCTCGCCGCGGGCGACCCGGTCGTCGGCGCGGCCGATGAGCCAGTCGCGGCTGGGGACGACGAGGCCGGCCGGGGTGAAGGCGATCTTGCGGAGTTCGGCGTGGCTGCCGGAGTCCTTGCGCCACAGGCCGCTGACGATGTCGACGGCCTCCTCGGGGGTGGCGGCGAACTCCAGGCCCGCGTAGACGGGCGCGCAGGCGTCGAGGCCGAGGTCCTGGGCGGAGAGGCGGCGGCCGAGGCGGCGGGTGAAGACCTCGGCGATGAGGGCGGGGGTGGTGCCGCGCGGCTGCTGACCGCGGAGCCAGCGGGTCACGGAGGTCTTGTCGTACCGCAGGTCGAGCCCGTGTTCCAGACCGAGCTGGTCGACCCGTCTGGCGAGCCCCGCGTTGGAGAACCCGGCTTCGGCGATGAGCGCGGCGAGCTGGCGGTTCGGGATGCGCTGCGGTGGTCGTTCCGTCATCAGCTGTGCGGTCTCCTGCCTTCCGGGTCCGGGCGGCAGCCCCGTCGGACCCTCATGGAACGGCGCGAATTTAGCGGTCCTCACGGCCCGTACCGCCACCTTCGCCCCACATTCATCCGATCGTGTGAGGATTGACGGCACCGCTGACGTAGGCGCCCCCGTCCACCTGCCGGAGGGGCGTCCCCGGCGCCGCCGTACAGTGGCATGGGCGCGAATGACGCATGGTGCCGCGCCGGCCCGGGATGATCCCCGGTCCCCGGAGCCCGGCACCCAGGAGGAGGCATGGCCGTGAGTGAGCTGCGATTCGTCCGCCTTGGGTTCGGCGAGGAAGCCGTCGAGTACCAGGTGGCCTGGGACAAGCAGCGCGACGTGCACGCCGCGCGGTTCGCCGACGAGATCGAAGACACCTGCCTGCTCCTCGAGCACCCGCCGGTCTACACGGCCGGGCGGCGCACCCAGGAGAGCGAGCGGCCGCTGGACGGCACGCCGGTGGTGGACGTGGACCGCGGCGGCAAGATCACCTGGCACGGCCCCGGCCAGCTGGTGGGCTACCCGATCATGAAGCTGCCCCGCCCGGTGGACGTCGTCGCGCATGTGCGCCGCCTGGAGGAGGCCCTGATCCGTACGGCCGCCGAGTTCGGCGTGGAGACCTCGCGGGTCGAGGGACGCAGCGGGGTGTGGGTCCTGGGCGACCCGGTCGAGCAGCGGCCCTCCCTCGGCGGGCTCTCCCTCGACTTCGACCCGCGGCTGACGGACGAGGAGTTCGACCCGCGCCTGAACGGCCCCGAGTACGCCCCGTCCAACGCCGGCCAGCGCCGCGAGGACCGGAAGCTCGCCGCCATCGGCATCCGGGTCGCCAAGGGCGTCACCATGCACGGCTTCGCCCTCAACGTGAACCCGGACAACACCTGGTTCGACAAGATCATCCCGTGTGGCATCCGGGACGCCGGCGTGGCCTCGCTGGCCAACGAGCTCGGCCGGGACGTCACCATCGGGGAGGTGCTCCCGGTCGTGGAGAAGCACCTGAGGGACGTGCTGGAGCACGCGGAGCTGAAGCCGCGGGAGATCGAGCGCGAGACGGAGCGGGCCTCGGCCTGAGGAATGCCGAGCTCTGGCCCCAGGTTGGCCAAGCGTAGAGCAAGGCATGGAAGCAACGGGCGTACCCTGGTGTGCGCCGAAGAATCGAAGCTACAGGAGCCGATGTGTCCGCAGTCGCACCCGACGGACGCAAGATGCTGCGCCTGGAGGTCCGGAACGCCCAGACCCCCATCGAGCGCAAGCCCGAGTGGATCAAGACCCGCGCGAAGATGGGGCCCGAGTACACGAAGATGCAGGGCCTCGTGAAGAGCGAGGGGCTGCACACGGTCTGCCAGGAGGCGGGCTGTCCCAACATCTTCGAGTGCTGGGAGGACCGCGAGGCGACCTTCCTCATCGGCGGTGACCAGTGCACCCGGCGCTGCGACTTCTGCCAGATCGACACGGGCAAGCCCGAGGCCCTCGACCGTGACGAGCCGCGCCGCGTGGGCGAGTCGGTCGTCACGATGGACCTGAACTACGCCACCATCACGGGCGTCGCGCGCGACGACCTGGAGGACGGCGGCGCCTGGCTGTACGCGGAGACCGTGCGCCAGATCCACCAGCAGACCGCGGACCGCGCCGAGGGCCGGACCAAGGTCGAGCTGCTCGCCCCCGACTTCAACGCGGTGCCGGAGCTCCTCAAGGAGGTCTTCGACTCGCGCCCCGAGGTCTTCGCGCACAACGTCGAGACCGTCCCGCGGATCTTCAAGCGGATCCGTCCGGGCTTCCGGTACGAGCGCTCCCTGGACGTCATCACCCAGGCCCGTGACTACGGTCTGGTCACGAAGTCGAACCTGATCCTCGGCATGGGCGAGACCCGCGAGGAGATCAGCGAGGCGCTCCAGCAGCTGCACGACGCGGGCTGCGAGCTCATCACGATCACGCAGTACCTGCGCCCCTCGGTCCGGCACCACCCCGTGGAGCGCTGGGTGAAGCCGCAGGAGTTCGTGGAGCTGAAGGAGGAGGCCGACGAGATCGGTTTCTCCGGCGTGATGTCGGGCCCGCTGGTCCGTTCCTCGTACCGCGCGGGGCGGCTGTACCAGCAGGCGATCGAGAAGCGCGGCGCGGTCGACAACGCCACGCAGGCCGTCTGAGCCTCGTGGCCGCCGTGTGAATCGGCGCACAAGTAGTTACCGGCCGGTAGTGGCCGAATCCAGTGCGGTCCGTACGACCCCGCAGCTCAGCGGGGCGTACGGGCCGCACTGTCGTTCGTCCGCTCGTCCGACCGGCCGCATCAACGTTTCATCAGTGTTTGACCACCGAGTCACGCCCTGGTAACACCGATCTGTGAGCCTGGTTTCACTCACCGCCACCACCCGCTCCACCCCCCACCTCGTCTCACCCGCAATCGAGGGAGGACCCCGCATGCCGGCCGCATCGACGCATGTCCGCGTCACCGCGATCCCGTCCGTCACCGACGCCCTGAAGGCCGTGGAGGCCCTGCTCCTGGGCGCAGGACAGCGCACCGCACGGCGCAACGCCTGGAACTCCGTCCTGGAGGACCGCCGCCGCGCGAAGGACCGGGTGGAGGCCCAGCACGTGATGGAGGTCGCGTCGGGCCGGGCTTCCCGGGCCACGTAAACTTCAGGACATGGCGAGGAGTGCAAACACGGGCAGCGCTGACGCTGCGAACCCCGGGCGACTGAAGCAGATCGCCCTCACGTACCAGATGACCCGGAAGGCGGACCCGAAGGTCGGTCTGGTCGTCGCGGGCGTGGGCATCGTCGTACTCGGTGTCCTCCTCGGGATCGGCTTCCTCATCGGTCATCCGGTCTACCTGGGCATCCTGGGCTTCGTCCTGGGGCTCCTGGCGGCGGCCATCGTCTTCGGACGGCGTGCCGAGCGCGCGGCCTTCGGGCAGATGGAGGGCCAGCCGGGCGCGGCCGCGGCGGTGCTGCAGAACGTCGGGCGCGGCTGGACGACGACCCCCGCGGTCGCGATGAACCGCAGCCAGGACGTCGTGCACCGCGCGGTCGGCCGGGCCGGCATCGTCCTGGTGGCCGAGGGCAACCCGAACCGGGTCAAGACCCTGCTCGCGGCCGAGAAGAAGCGGATGAGCCGCGTCGTGACGGACGTGCCGGTGACCGACATCATCGTCGGCGACGGCGAGGGCCAGGTGCCGCTGAAGAAGATCCGTACGAAGATGCTCAAGATGCCCCGCGTGCTCACCGGCCCGCAGGTGACCGCGACCAACGACCGGCTGCGGGCGATGGGCGACCTGATGAGCAACATGCCGCTGCCGAAGGGTCCGATGCCGAAGGGCATGCGGATGCCGCGCGGCGGAAAGATGCGCTGACCCCCGACCTGACGAGAAAGGCCCCGGACCGCACGGTCCGGGGCCTTTCTCGTATCAACGGTTCAGATGCGGACCTGGACGGCGCCGGAGAGACGGTCGTGGAGGCCGCGGCCGTCACGGTCCCAGATGAGGGCGGGGATCGCCAGGCAGACGAGCAGGGAGCGCAGCGCCACCCGGAACAGGCCGAGGCGCCCGCCGTTCGCGGAGACGACGCGCAGGCCGAAGAGCCGCTTGCCGGGCGTCGAGCCGACGGTGCCGACCGTCAGGACGCTCAGCACGAGCAGGATGACCAGGGCCCAGTTGCCCGTCGCCTGGTTGTAGCCGTCGGTGATCAAGCCGTATGCGATCAGGATGCAGAGGGCCCAGTCGACGGCGAGGGCGCCGAGGCGCCGCCCGGGGCGGGCGATCGAGCCGGGGCCCTCCTCGGGCAGCCCGAGCTGCTGACCGCGGTAGCCGAAGTCGACGCCTGCGTCCTCGGCCGCCGCGCGGGGGCCGGAGAGCCAAGATCCGAGTGCTTGCCTGTTGTCCACCCGACCACGGTACTGTGCCCGTTTTTGATCACTTCGGGCCGGGTGGAGGTACGGCTCCGGCGTGGCCGAGGAGCACCCGGCCCGGTTAACTTCGACGAAACAAATGGGTCATGCTTGAGAAATCCCGGCTACCTATGGTCGGGTCCAGCGTGTGCCACCGCACTGGCCGCACGACCGCTGCAAACCCCGCCCCTCCCCGGGCCGGGAGTAGGAGGAGTGGGATGTCCCAGAACAACGGGTTCCAGAACGCCGACGAGGTCCAGAAGTTCATCAAGGACAACGACGTCAAGATGGTCGACGTCCGGTTCTGCGACCTTCCGGGTGTGATGCAGCACTTCACGATCCCGGCGACGGCCTTCGACCCGTCCGAGGAGCTGGCCTTCGACGGCTCGTCGATCCGCGGCTTCCAGGCCATCCACGAGTCCGACATGGCGCTCCGCGCCGACCTGTCGACGGCCCGTGTGGACCCCTTCCGCCGCGACAAGACGCTGAACATCAACTTCTTCATCCACGACCCGATCACGGGCGAGCAGTACAGCCGTGACCCGCGGAACATCGCGAAGAAGGCCGAGGCGTACCTCGCCTCCACCGGCATCGCCGACACCGCCTACTTCGGCCCCGAGGCCGAGTTCTACGTCTTCGACTCGGTGCGGTTCGAGACCTCCGCGAACCAGGGCTTCTACCACATCGACTCCGAGGCCGGCGCCTGGAACACCGGTGCGGAGGAGAACAACCGCGGCTACAAGGTCCGCTACAAGGGCGGCTACTTCCCGGCCCCGCCGGTCGACCACTTCGCCGACCTGCGCTCCGAGATCTCCCTGGAGCTGGAGAACGTCGGCCTCCAGGTCGAGCGCCAGCACCACGAGGTCGGCACCGCCGGCCAGGCCGAGATCAACTACAAGTTCAACACGCTGCTCGCCGCGGCCGACGACCTGATGCTCTTCAAGTACATCGTGAAGAACGTCGCCTGGCGCAACGGCAAGACCGCGACCTTCATGCCGAAGCCGATCTTCGGCGACAACGGCTCGGGCATGCACGTCCACCAGTCGCTCTGGTCGAACGGCGACCCGCTGTTCTACGACGAGACGGGCTACGCGGGCCTCTCGGACACCGCCCGCTACTACATCGGCGGCATCCTCAAGCACGCCCCGTCGCTGCTCGCCTTCACCAACCCGACGGTGAACTCGTACCACCGCCTGGTCCCGGGCTTCGAGGCCCCGGTCAACATGGTGTACTCGCAGCGCAACCGCTCCGCCGCCATGCGCATCCCGATCACGGGCTCGAACCCGAAGGCCAAGCGCGTCGAGTTCCGCGCGCCGGACCCGTCCTCGAACCCGTACCTCGCCTTCTCGGCGCTGCTCCTCGCGGGCCTCGACGGCATCAAGAACAAGATCGAGCCGGCGGAGCCGATCGACAAGGACCTGTACGAGCTGGCTCCCGAGGAGCACGCGAACGTCCAGCAGGTCCCGACCAACCTGGAGGCCGTCCTCAACGCGCTCGAGGACGACAACGAGTACCTCCAGGCCGGCGGTGTCTTCACCTCCGACCTGATCGAGACCTGGATCGACTACAAGCGCACCAACGAGATCGCCCCGATCCAGCTCCGCCCGCACCCGCACGAGTTCGAGCTCTACTTCGACCTCTAAATCGCGGCCGCTGCCTGACGAGGCCCGTCGCCCCTTCCGAGGGGGCGGCGGGCCTCGCCGTTTTCTCGCCAAGATCACAGCAATGCGAACAGCTGACGAACTATCGGCCGTACCTGCGAGTAGGGGGTTCACGCTCCGCGACTGGTCGATAGCGTGTCGTCGTCGCTGCCGCCACACCCGGAGCACAGGGCTCCGCTGGGACTAGCTGGCGCGATGAGGACTGCCTACGTGACTCAGGCGGCTTTCGCCCCTGCAGAGACGCTCAGACTCCAGCCGTACACCGATCACTGCCGCGTCATCGCCGACGAGGGCGCGCACGTGGTCATCGGCGTCTCCCCGGGGAACAGTTATTTCACCGCCCAGCGGCTGCGCGAGCTGACGCGCTGGGGCTTGGACCATTTCGATCAGGTCGATCTCGTCTACACCGATCTGCATGTCGCCGACATGTACGAGGCGCTGGGGTACGGGGCCGACGAGGCGCGGCGGAAGGCCGTGAAGAACCTGCGGGGGGTCCGGGCGAAGGTCGGGGCCGCCGTGGCCGAGGCCGACCCCACGGGGTCTCGGGTACGGGCCCGCGGGATGTCGGAGTTCGGGGACGTCCCGGCCTACCGCGAGCTGCACCGCACCGTGCTCGACGCGGTGGCGGCCGACCCGGTGGTGCGGGAGACCTGTGATGCGCTGACCGGCATCTTCCTGGCCGGGAAGCTGGCGCCGGGGCAGGTCACCGACGAGCGGCAGCGGGAGGTGTGCCGGGCGTACATCTGCGCCGAGATGCCGCTGTTCCTGGACACCCCCGCGATCCTCGGGGTGCCGTCCTCCCTCAACTGCTACCACCAGGCACTCCCGTTGGCCGATCTGCTGTACGGGCGGGGGTCCGGGCTCCGGGCCTCGCGCAACCAGGGCCACGGCATCCTCACGCCCGTCGAGACGATCACTGAAGGAGCCGCGTGATGAGCGTCGCCGTCGAGACCCTGCCGGACTTCCCCTTCGACTGGGACGGGACCCGGCTGCCCGCCGAGATCGGCGCGCTGCGCGCCGAACCGGTCCGCAAGGTCCGCACGATCGCCGGGGCGGAGGCCTGGCTGGTCTCCTCGTACGAGCTGTGCCGGCAGGTCCTGGAGGACCCGAGGTTCAGCCTGAAGGACACCTCGGCGCCGGGAGCGCCGCGCCAGTACGCGCTGACGATCCCGCCGCACGTGGTGAACAACATGGGCAACATCACCGGGGCCGGGCTGCGCAAGGCCGTCATGAAGGCGATCAACCCGAAGGCGCCCGGCCTGGAGGAGTGGCTGCGGGCGCGGTCCGGGGCCCTGGTGGACGCGCTGCTCGCCGAGGGGGCGCCCGGGGAGCTGCGGGGCGCCTACGCCGATCCGTACTCGGCGGGGCTGCACTGCCGGATGCTGGGCATCCCGGAGGAGGACGGGCCGCGGCTGCTGCGCAGTCTGGACGTGGCCTTCATGAACGCTCCGCGCGAGATCGAGGCGGCCGGGCTCAACTGGGACCGGGACATCGCCTACATGACCGAGCGCCTGGACGATCCGGCGACGGGCGGGCTGATGGCGGAGCTCGCGGCGCTGCGCGAGGATCCCGAGTACGCGCATCTGACGGACGAGATGCTGGCGACGGTGGGCGTGACGCTGTTCGGCGCGGGGGTGATCTCCACCGCCGGGTTCCTGACGATGGCTCTGGTGTCGGTGCTGACGCGGCCTGACGTGCGCGAGGCGCTGACCGGTGGCGGTGGCCGGGTCGCGGGCGCGATGGACGAACTGCTGCGGGTCAATCTGTCGATCGGCGACGGGCTGCCGCGGCTCGCCCTGGAGGACGTGCGGCTCGGCGAGGTCGAGGTGCGGGCCGGTGAGCTCGTCCTGGTGCTCGTGGAGGCCGCGAACCACGATCCGGAGCGGTTCCCGGACCCGCTGGCCTTCCGGCCGGACCGGGAGAACGCCTCCGACCACCTCTCCTTCGGCGGCGGATCGCACTACTGCCCGGCGACGGCCCTCGGCAAGCGGCACGCCGAGATCGCCCTGGAGACGCTCCTCGACCGGCTGCCGGGGCTGCGGCTCGCGGTGCCGGTCGAACAGCTGGTGTGGCGCACCAACTTCATGAAGCGGCTCCCCGAGCGGCTGCCGGTGGCCTGGTAGCGGGCGGGATCCGACGGCGGCGGGGGCCCGCCCCCCCCCGGGCGCCCCCCCCCCCCGGGCGCGGCCGGGGGGGGGGAGGGGGGGGGGCCGGGGGGCGCACGGGT
>NZ_JBSHDU010000111.1:9479-19039 GCF_053616475.1 Streptomyces sp. NPDC055815
TGCTTGCTCATGGTGTCTTCCTTCGGGTTCTCGGGAACACGGAGTCCGGTCGTTCGGATCCCGTACGCCCGGCGTCCAGCGCCCGCCCGTGAGAAGGACGTCCCGCTCCCCGCCGTGGGGCCCCCCCCCGGGGCCCCCCCCCGGGGGGGGGCACCCCCGGGGGGCCGGCCCGGCCCCGCCCGGCCACCCGCCCCTCCGGTGTCAGCGGCCGTAGCGGATGAGCGCGCGGACCATGCGGCACGTCGTGTCGGAGGGCGGGTGGATGCCGATCTGCTCGGCCGTGGTGCGTATCGTCGTGTTCGTCGCCTTCGACGGGACGTAGACGCCGGCGTCGAGAAGGGCGATCGCGAGGCGCATGGCCTTGAGACGGCGGTTGTGCGACACGTACCACTCGCGGGGGCGGCCCGCGGGGAGCGGCTTCCTCTGGAGCGGCTTCCAGGGTTCGAGGGACGGCGTCCGGATCACGGCGAGAGCCATGGGCTACCTCCTGGCGAACGGTGGGGTGGGGGCCCTCCCCGGGACCCTCACCTTCACCCCCTATTTTAGAGACCCCCACTGACAATCGCCCCTGGCCAGATGGGGTTTGGGGGGTGCTGGAAGGGGCCTTGGGGGGTGCCGTGCGGGTACCGTGTGGGCCATGGAGATCTGGATCAATCCCGCCTGTTCCAAGTGCCGCAGCGCCCTCACCCTGCTCGACGCGGAGGGCGCCGACTACACCGTGCGCCGCTATCTGGAGGACGTGCCGTCGCCGGAGGAGATCCGCGGTGTCCTCAAGCGGCTCGGGCTGGAGCCCTGGGACATCACGCGGACCGGCGAGGCCGTCGCCAAGGACCTCGGGGTGAAGGACTGGCCCCGGGACGAGGCGAACCGCGAGCGGTGGATCGAGGCACTGTCCGCGCACCCGAAACTGATCCAGCGGCCCATCATCACGGCCGAGGACGGCACGGCCGTCGTCGGCCGGACCGAGGAGGCCGTGCGGGACGCGTTGTCCCGCTGAGCGGGGACCTCCTTGTCCCGCTGTGAGGGAGGCTCCTTGTCTCGCTGAGCCGCCGTCCCGCTGAGCCGCCGTCCCGCTGAGCCGCCGTCCCGCTGAGCCGCCGTCCCGCTGAGCCGCCGTCCCGCTGACCTCAGCCCGCCGCCAGGAAGCCCGCGAGCGTCGACAGCGCGGCCGGCGGCAGGTCCGCCGGGAGCGTGTGGTGCGTCGCCGCCGGCAGGGTCTCCGTCACGAGGCCGGGGATCGCCGCCCCGGCCCGCTCCGCGATCCGGGCCGCGTCGTGCACACGGCTCCTCCCGGCCGTGAGCAGCAGCGTCGGGGGCCGCAGGGCGGCCAGTTCGGCGCGGGTCGGGCGGGGTCCGGTGACCGGGCGGTGCCGGGGCAGCTCCGCCGCCAGTGCGTCCAGGCGCCGCACCGCCGGGTCCCGCTCCGCCCCGCCGGTCTCCCAGGCGAGGAGGGCCTCCGCCCGGGCGGCCGTCGGGCGCAGCAGCAGGGGCAGGGCGCGCAGCAGGTAGCCGGGGCGGAAGCCGGCGAAGCAGCCGGTCGGGTCGAGGAGGGCGAGGCGGTCGGTCCGGTCGGGTGCCGCCAGGGCGTACCGGAGCGCGATCCACCCGCCGTACGAGTGGCCGCAGAACGACGCCGACGTCAGCCCCAGGCCGTCGAGCACGGCGTCGAGCCAGGCCGTGAGGTCGGCGGCGGTACGGATCGGGCGGCCGTCCGCCCGGCTGCGGCCCGGTCCGCCGACCAGGTCCACGGCGTGGACCCGGTGGGTCGCGCCGAGCGCGGCGGCCGCCGTCCGCCAGGAGCAGGCGGTGGCCCCGCCGCCGGGCAGGAGGAGGACCGGCGGGCCGTCCTCGGGGCCGTGGTGGAGGACGTGCGTGGTGCCGTGGGGTGTGCGGAGTTCCGAGGTGGTGGTGGGGTGGGGCCACGTGGCGAGGAGCTCTTCGTAGGCCGCGGCGAAGGTGCCGGCGGTGATCTCGGCCTGCGGCATCACACGGGTCCTCTCGTTCGGCAGTCATCTCGTTCGGCAATAATCTCGCTCAGCGAGATATATGGATCATAGGAGGATGTCGTGGCTGCGTCACCGGAGATGCAGATCTTTCATCTGCTGCGCGAGGTCACCGTCGAATACGGCCTGCGCCAGAACGACTTCGCCGCCCGCAACGGCATGCACCCGACGGACGTACGGGCCCTGATCTGCCTCCTCGACGCCGAGCGCGCCGGTACGGACGCCACCGCCGGATGGCTCGGCGAACGCCTCGGACTCAACTCGGCCGGCACGACCGCCGTCGTCGACCGGCTCGAACGGCTCGGCCACGTGGCCCGGACACGCGACGCACGGGACCGGCGGCGCGTCCTGCTCACCGTGGAGGACCGGGCGAAGGAACTGGGCCGCGCGCACTTCGGACCGCTCATCGACGGAACGGTCGCGCTCCTCGGCGGCTTCACCGAGCACGAGACCGCGGCCGTACGACGCTTCCTGACCGGGGTACGGGACCTCATGGACGGCGGCGAGGAGCGATGAGCGGCACCGGCGCGCTCGGGAACGACCTGCATCTCGACCTCGGCTCCGGCGGCAGCCGCCGGGCCGCGCTCATCCGGGCCCTGCGCGAGGCCGTGCGCGAGGGGCGCCTCGCCCCCGGCACCCTGCTGCCGCCCTACCGCTCGCTCGCCGCCGACCTCGGGATCGCCCGCAACACCGCCGCCGACGCGTACGCCGAGCTGGTCGCCGAAGGCTGGCTCACCTCCCGTCAGGGTTCCGGCACCCGCGTCGCCGACCGGGTCGCCGCGCCCGCCCCCGGGCCCGTGCGCCCGGCCGCGCCGCCACCGCTCCCGTACGACCTCGTCCAGGGCAAGCCCGACCCCGGCTCCTTCCCGCGCGGCCCCTGGCTGGCGGCGGCCCGACGGGCCCTCACCGACGCGCCGCACGAGGCCTTCGGGACCCGCGACCCGCACGGCCGGATCGAACTGCGCCGGGCGCTCACCGAGTACCTCGCCCGGGTCAGGGGGGTGCGCACGAGCCCCGACCGGATCGTCGTCTGCTCCGGCGCCGCCCACGCCCTGCGGCTGCTCGCCCGCGTGCTCGGCACGGAACGCCCCTGGGCCGTCGAGGCGTACGGGCTCCCCTTCCACCGGAGCCTCCTCGGCGAGGCCGGCGTCCGCACCGTGCCCGTCGCGGTCGACGGCGACGGGGCCCGGACCGGGGAGATCCCGCCCGGGGCCGGCGCCGTGCTGCTCACGCCCGCCCACCAGTTCCCCACCGGCGGGCCCCTGCACCCCGAGCGCCGGACCGCCGCCCTGGAGTGGGCGCGGCGCTCCGGCGGGCTCGTCGTGGAGGACGACTACGACGGCGAGTTCCGGTACGACCGGCGTCCCGTCGGCGCCGTCCAGGGCCTCGACCCCGAACGGACCGTCCTCCTCGGCTCCGTCAGCAAGAGCCTCTCCCCCGCGCTGCGGCTCGGCTGGATGTGCCTGCCGGCGGCGCTCGTGGACCCCGTCGTCACCGCGAAGGGGGAACGCGAGCCGTACGCCTCCGCCATGGACCAGCTCACCCTCGCCGACCTCCTCGGCTCCGGCGCGTACGACCGGCACGTCCGGGGCATGCGCCGCCGCCACCGGGAGCGGCGCGACCGGCTGGCCGCCGCACTCGCCGAACGGGTGCCGGGGGTACGGGTGACGGGCATCGCCGCCGGTCTGCACGCCGTCCTGGAACTGCCGCCGGGCACGGAACGGGCGGCGCTCGCCGCGGCCGCCCGGCACGGGGTCGCCACCGAGGGCCTGGCCTCCTACCGCCACCCCGACGCCGGGGGCCCCGCCCACCCGGACGGCCTGGTCGTCGGCTACGCCACCCCGCCGGAACGGCTGTACGGGGCCGCCCTCGACGCCCTGTGCGGGGCGCTGGCGGAGACGCTCAGCCCGCGGGCGGCAGACGTCTCGTCATGAACAGCTCCTGACCCGCGCGGCCGGCCCGCGCGTACCCGAGGCGCTCGTACAGCGTGATCGCCGGGGCGTTGGACGCCAGGACCGAGAGCCGGAGGACGCCCGCTCCGGTGCCGTGCGCCCAGGTCTCGACGGACGCGATCAGGCGGACCGCGAGACCGTGCCCCCGGGCCTCCCGCGCGACCCAGACCGACCGCAGTTCGGGCACGGCGTCGGGCGCCATGAGACCGGCCGCCATCCCGACGGGCCGGGCGTCGCGGACCGCCAGGACGCCGTACGCGGCCGGGTCGTCGAAGCGGGCCCGCCACTGCTCCTCGCCGCCCCGGTCCCAGTCGGCGAGCCGCGCCTTGAACGCCTCGGGCGAGACGGTGAGCGAGGCGATCCGGGCCTCGCGCCAGAGGGACCAGTCGGCGGGGGTGACGGCCCGGACGAGCGGCGGGTCGGCGGCAGGAGTGCCCGCTCGGACGACCCGCCGGCCGGGGTCCTCAGCCGCGGGCCGCATGGTGCTCCGCCTCCGTCAGGATCTCCGTGAGGCGCAGGCCGAAGCGGGCGTCGCAGGCGTGGGGTTCGCCCGTGCGGGCCGCCGTGACGAGGGCGTCGACGGCCGCCGCGAAGGCCCCCACCGCGCCGTTCCAGCGGGGCAGTTCGGCCCGGCCCCCGGTGCCGTACAGGGTGAGGGCCGCCTCCGCCGCCTCCGGAGGCGCGCTGAGCGTGAGCGTGGCCGTGCTGCTCGCGCCCGAGGCGTGGCGCAGCACGAGGTGGTGGGTGTCGTCGGGGCCCGGGACGGCGGTGACGCCGGTGACGTCGCCGAGGACCGGCAGGAGGACGGAGAGGACGTGCGGGCCGACGTCCCACAGGCCGCCCTTCTCCCGCCGCCAGGGCGAGGCCGCGTACGCGCTCGTGGAGCCGGGGCCGTACAGCGAGCCCAGCCAGTGGGCCTCCCCGAGGAACCAGCCGCCCGCCGCCGTCTGCTCGTCGATCCAGCGGGCCGTCGGCTCCGCGAACCGCAGGGTGCAGAAGACCACCGAGGCGACCCCGGCGGCCTCGACCGCCTCGGTGACCTCACGGGCGAGCGGCACCGTCGTGGCGACCGGCTTGTCGAGCAGCACGTGGCAGCCGGCGGCCGCGGCCCGGACGGCGAGCGGGGCCTGGACGTCCGGCGGCAGGGCCAGGGCGACGGCGTCGCTCGCGGCGAAGAGGGCGTCCAGGTCCTCGTACGCGCGCGTGCCGGACGCGGCGGCGAGCTCGGCGGCCGCCTCGGGGCGTCTGCCCCACACCCCGCTGAACTCGATGCCCGGATGCCCGGCGAGGGCAGGCGCGTGCGTACGGGCGGCCCAGGGGCCGGTGCCGAGGAGTCCGATACGGGGCTTCACGCCCAGGAGCTTCGCCATGCCCCCAGTCTGCCGGGCACCACCGACAACGAACGCCGCCCGCAAGCCACCGGGGGCTCGCGATCCCCCGGCCGCCCGCAATCCCCCGGCGGCCCGCAATCCCCCCGGCCGCCCGCAATCCCCCGGCGGCGTGCGATCCACCGGCGGCGTGCGATCCACCGGTGGCTTGCGACCCCCGGCCGCCCGTAATCCGCTGGCGGTCCTCCCCCGGCCCGGTGTTAGCGTTCCTGCGCCGGCCGCGGGACTCCGGTGCGACTTCCGGAACCTGCCTCTGAAGCAACGTCTTCGCTGTTCGCGCCCCCATTCCCCGGCCGGCATCCACGTGCAGGGAAGGGAAAGCGCCGTGTCCGAGCTCGTCGCCGCCGAGGACGTGCTCCTCTTCGTCAACGCCGCCGTGACCGCCACCGGCCAGCGCGAGTTCCGCTCCTCCGCCGCCGAGCAGCGCTTCTCGCTCGCCTTCCTCCACGAGTACGTACGGGTCAATTACCGGCCCGTGTACGCCGCCGCCCTCGCGCTCGACATCAACGACCACAACGCCGCGCTCGTCATCGAGCACCTGCTCCGCACCCCGAGGGAGGCGGAGCCGGGCGAGGGCCGGCTGATCGCCGCGCGCCTGGCGCTGCTGCCGCCGCAGCGGGTCTACCGGCTCTTCGGCGCGCTGCGCGCCGCCGGGGTCAACAACCGCCGCACGCGCGCGATCGTGCGCGCGTGGCTCGCGGCCCGCCCCGACCCGGCCCTGGACGCGGTGAAGTACCGGACCGGATTCAAGACCGCCCTCCGGCACGTCCACGCCCGGCCGGCGGACCCCGAGACCGGTGACTTCCTCTTCGCGCCCGGCCGCCGGGTCCGGTACGAGAACGCCACGCTCGACGCGCACTGCCGGGCCCACTACGAGCAGGGCGCGCTGTACGAGCTGCCGTTCACGGTCGCGGAGGGCTTCGCCGCGAAGCACGGGATACCGCGCGCGGTGTTCCTGGAGCGGATCGCGCCCCGGATGACCCGGCTCGAACGGCTGCGTACGGACCGGGCCGTCGATCTGTCGGTCATGCCGCTCACCCGGCTCGCCCTGTACGTCCTCGCGCTCCCGTTCGCCGAGCGGGTGGAACGGCGGGCCGAGCTGACGGCCTCGCTGCGGGCGGCGGCGCGGCGCGCGGCGGGGCCGTACGCCGGGACGTGGGGCCGGGTGGCGGCCGTGCTCGACGACAGCTTCTCCTCCTCCGGCTCGGCGGTGAAGCGGCGCCGTCCGCTGGCCGTGGCCCTCGGCTGCCACTTCCTCCTGGAGGCCCTCGCGTCCCCGGGGGCGTACGTGCCGCTGTGGACCTCGGGGCGGGACGATCCCCTGCTCGTCCACCCCCACGGCCCGACCCCGCTCGGCCTGCGGGTCCTGGACGCCCTGGAGACCGGTCCCGAGCGTCTGGTGATCGTCTCCGACGGCTGGGACAACGCGCCTCCGGGGCTCGCGGGCGAGGTGCTGCGGGTGTGGCGCACGCGCCTCGACCCGGAGCGGCGGACGAGCGTGGTGCACCTGAACCCCGTATACGACGCGGAGGGCTTCGACGTGCGCCGACTGGCGCCGAGTGTGCCGACGGCCGGGGTCAGGGACGCGGAGGATCTCGCGGCCCTGGTGGAGATCGCCCAGTTCGCGGAGGGGCGGACGGGCTTCGCGGAGCTGAGGGCCTATCTGGACCGGCGGGTGGAGCTGTTCCTGAAGGGGGCGGAGGGATGACCCGGATCGATCTCGACGGGCTGCGCGTGCGGCCCGCGCAGGTGTGGGGCGGGGTGCGGATCGTGCCGCTCGTGCGGGACGAACCGGTGCCGGGGCTGCGGCTGCGGCGTGAGGTGTACGAGGGGTGGGGCGCGGGCTCCGTCGAGCTCGGCGACCGGACCACGTACACCTCGTACATCCCGCACGGCTTCGTCGCCGACTGGACGGGTGCGGGCGCGGAGGCCGCCGCGTACGGGACGCGGCTCGGGGGTGAGGGGGAGCCGGCGGCCGTGCCCGTGCGCCGGATCCACCGCCTGGCCAAGCGGCGGCGGGACAAGGACGGGCGCGCCGAGCGGCGGCTGCGGTTCCTGCCGCTGCACCTCGCCCTGGAGGGGTATCTCGCGCTGCACTTCGGCGGGCCGTCCGTGGTCTGGGACGACTGGTCCCGGGAGGCGCTGCGGCGCGGGCTCTCGCCGCGGGCCGAGGCGGCGTACGCGGGGTGGGCGGTGCCCGGGCTCTCGGAGGCGCTGCGGATCTTCGAGCTGCATCCGGGGCAGTGCGGGGTGCTCCTGTACGTGGCCGACGCGCTGGCCGCGGCCTTCGTGGTGCCGCACCCGGACGACTACCGGCTGCTGCACCCGACGCTGGTGGAGGACCTGTACGGGGAGCTGGTCCACCAGTACGCGTACTACGGCGCCCCCGTGCCGGAGTTCACGGCACGGATCCGGGACGGCGCCGGCGGCATCCGGGGCCTCGCGGATCTGCGGGCGGCGGCGCTGGAGCAGGAGCGGGCCTGGGCGGCGGCGCACGACGGGCTGATGGCGCGGGACCTCCTGGAGACCTCGTACTCCTTCGAGCGGGTGCGGCGGATGGGGGCGTTCGACCTGTACCGGTTCCTGCCGCCGTTCGAGCGGGGCGGGCGGGAGCAGCACATCGGGGAGGTGATCACCGACCGGAAGGGGCGGGCGGCCTATCTGAAGACCTTCCGGCTCTCCGAGAACCAGATCCGGAAGGGGTATCTCCTGAACCGGCTCGCGGACTGCGACTGGCACCTCGGGCGGACGGCGGAGGCGCTGGGGACCTCGTACGCCGAGGTGGTGCGGCGGGTGCGGGGTGCGGGGCTCGGATCGCTCCTCGACGCGCACGTCGTCGCACGGCGGCTGCGCGAAGATCAGGAAAGCTGAGTAACACGGGGTTCACAAACGGGCAACCGACGGGAAATCCCGTGTTGCCAAGCTGCGGTCGAACACAAACCGCGCAGTCAGCGCAGAGACCGCAGCTTCTCGCAGTGCCGCGAGCCGCAGCGGAACCCCGCAGCAGCACGCCAAAGGATGAGACCCGTGACCTTCAAGGCTGAGTACATCTGGATCGACGGCACCGAGCCGACCGCGAAGCTTCGCTCCAAGACGAAGATCATCGCCGGTGAGGGTCTCGCCCTCGACGAGCTGCCGATCTGGGGCTTCGACGGTTCCAGCACGAACCAGGCCAAGGGCCACGCCTCGGACCGCGTCCTCAAGCCGGTCTTCTCCTGCCCGGACCCGATCCGCGGCGGCAACGACGTCCTGGTGCTGTGCGAGGTCCTCAACACGGACATGACGCCGCACGAGTCCAACACGCGTGCCGCGCTGGCCGAGGTCGCCGCGAAGTACGCCTCCCAGGAGTCGATCTTCGGCATCGAGCAGGAGTACACCTTCTTCGAGGGCACCCGCCCGCTCGGCTTCCCGGTCAACGGCTTCCCGGCCCCGCAGGGCGGCTACTACTGCGGCGTCGGCGTGGACGAGATCCACGGCCGCCCGATCGTCGAGGCGCACCTGGAGAACTGCCTCAAGGCCGGTCTCGGCATCTCCGGCATCAACGCCGAGGTCATGCCCGGCCAGTGGGAGTTCCAGGTCGGCCCGCTGTCCCCGCTCGAGGTCTCGGACCAGCTGTGGGTCGCCCGCTGGCTGCTCTACCGCACGGCCGAGGACTTCAACGTCTCCGCGACGCTCGACCCGAAGCCGGTGAAGGGCGACTGGAACGGCGCGGGCGCGCACACCAACTTCTCCACGAAGGCGATGCGCGAGGGCTACGACGCGATCATCACCGCGTGCGAGTCCCTCGGCCAGGGCTCGAAGCCGCTGGACCACGTCAAGAACTACGGCGCCGGCATCGACGAGCGCCTGACGGGCCTGCACGAGACCGCCCCGTGGGACGAGTACTCCTACGGCGTCTCGGACCGCGGCGCCTCGGTCCGCATCCCGTGGCAGGTCGAGCAGGACCAGAAGGGCTACATCGAGGACCGCCGCCCGAACGCGAACGTGGACCCGTACGTGGTGACCCGCCTGATCGTGGACACCTGCTGCGAGGCCCTGGAGAAGGCCGGCCAGGTCTGATCCGCCCCGCTTCACGAGAGGCGGCCCCCCCGTAAAACCGGGGGGGGCCCAGAAGGACAGGGGGGGGGATAACAAACGGGTTTGTTGGGGGGGGGGGGGGGGGGGGCATACCCAAGTGATACAAAAGGGTAAGGGCCACAAAAACAAAGAACACCCCG
>NZ_JBSHDU010000111.1:19049-23625 GCF_053616475.1 Streptomyces sp. NPDC055815
GGCGGCCCCCCCCTTTTGGTGGCCCCCCGGCGGCGGGCCCTTGTCTCGGGCGGCCCCGTACTCCCCCCCCCCTATACAGGCGCGCCCCCCCGGTTTCCCCGGGGGGGCCGCCTCTCTCGTCATGTGGGATGAACGACACGGCTTTTGGAGCCTGGAGGGTCGTCGGAGGCATTCCCTTCTGCTTCAATAGGGATATGGCCATCATGCAGAACGACACCGCGACGGGTCGCCACGACCTCGAGCCGTTCTGGCCTTCCCGGCAGCACCACGACTTCGACCGGTGCTGTCGACGCGTGAGGAACGCGTCGGCCCTCTAACGCCCCGATCGGTACGGTCCGATCCCGGCCTTCGGCCGCACGCGCACGACGTACGAGACCTCTCCGTCCGTTCCCCGCGCGAAAGAGCTGAGCTGCCATGGCCCACACCCAGATCGCCCACCCCCAGAGCGCTTCCCTCACGGCCGTCCGTCCCGGTCGGCACCGACTGCGTGCCGTCGATCCGAACGAGGTCGTCGACCTCTCCCAGGTGGCGGACTTCCTGCCGCCCGGCGCCACCCTGCTGCCCGCGCCGCAGCACGCGCTGCCGACGCTGCCGGGGCGGCCGCCGATGGTCGGGTACCTCGTCCTCGTCCCGGCCGACCAGCAGCCGCACCTGCCCGCGGCCCCCGTCCCCGCGCCGGCGGCGCCCGTCGCGGCGGAGGAGCAGGGGCCGGTGACCATCGACGGCGTCCAGCGGATCGCCCTCGTCGACGGCGAGGCGCTCGACCTGACGTACCTCGAGTTCGAGCTGCTCGCCCACCTGGTGGCACACCCCCACCGGGTGCACACCCGCGACCAGCTGGTCACGACGGTGTGGGGGTACGGGCACGTGGGCGACGGCCGTACGGTCGACGTGCACGTGGCCCGGCTGCGCCGCAAGCTGGGCGCCGAGCACCGCCACACGATCCAGACCGTGCGGCGGGTCGGCTACAAGTACACCCCCTGATCAGGCGGTTGCCCTCGACCTCACCTTCGCCACCAGGGCGAGGGTGAGGTCCACCGCCAGGAACACCAGCAGGCTCAGGCCGAGCAGCGGGACGAACCAGCCGACGAGCGCCGTCGCCGCCGCGAGCGGCAGGAGCAGCGTCACCGGGACCTTCCGCCAGGTGCCGCGCGCCACCGGGCGGCCCGGGCGGCGCAGCCACCACATGCGGTAGCCCCAGAGGATCAGCAGGATGAGGGCGAGCGCGAGGGCCGCGAGCGCCAGCTGGTTGAACAGGCCCAGGAACACGCCGGTGTGCGCGTCGATGCCTGTCCGGGTCAGCTTCGCGAGCACCGGATAGTCACTGAAGCGCAGTCGGTCGAGGACCGTGCCGTCCGCCGGGTTGAGCGCCACCGAGTCCAGCTGGACCGGGAACTGCGTGTCGGTCTCCTTGACCACGTACCCCTTGCCCTCGGCGGGCAGCACGACCGAGATCCTCGGGCTGTCGATGCCGGCCGCGCGGGCCGCCGCCAGTGCTCTGTCGAGGCCTATGTCCGTGCCCTTCGGGGCCGTACCGCCGTGGTGGGCGCCGCCGTGGCCCTCGTGCTCCGAGGACGGGGCCGCACCCGCCGACAGCTTGGGCGTCGCACCGCCGAGCGCGTCCTGCACGGTGCCGATGTTCTCGCCCGCGTACAGCGACCAGGTCAGGCCGGTCGCGGAGAGCAGGACCAGGCCGAGCGCCGCCCACAGGCCGATCGAGCCGTGCCAGGAGAGCGTGCGGCGACGGGACTTCGGGCCCCGCTCCGGCAGGACGAGGGCACGGCGGTTCTTCCGTCGCCGGCCGACCCAGAGCAGCACGCCGCCGAGCGCGATCACCCACAGCCAGCTCGCGGCGAGTTCGCTGTAGTTGCGGCCGAGTTCACCCAGGTGCAGATCGGCGTGGAGGCCGTCGATCCAGGTGCGCAGCGGGAGGGCGCCGGAGCCGCCGTAGCTGGGCAGCTGCCCGCGTACGTCACCGGTGTACGGGTCGACGAAGACGGCGAGCGAGGTGCCCTCGGGGACGTCGGGGTCGGCCATCAGGACCCGGGTGGTCGCGCCGGGTTCGGCGCCGGGCCAGACGGCGGTGACGGTGCCGTTCGGGTTGACCTTCTGGGCGATGTTCACCTGCTGGGAGAGCGGCAGGGTGGTGTCGCCGACGGGGACCTCGAGCTCGTGCGCGTACACGACCTTCTCCGCCTGGAAGGAGAGCGCGTAGAGCAGACCGCTGACGGCGGCCACGAGGAGGAACGGGGCGACGAGCACGCCCGCGTAGAAGTGGAGGCGCAGGACGAGGGGGCGCAGGGCGCTCCAGGTGCCGGGGCGGGTGGGCGTGGGGGCGGGCGCCGGTGGCGCTTCGGAATCCGGAGTTTCCGGGCGTGCGAGATCGTCGATCGTCATGATGACTGACTGTCCTTGGAGTCGGTGTGTCGACAGGGGGAAGCGACCCCCGGGTCAGACGTGCGCTCCGAGGGCCGTGGCGCGGGGTGTGGACAGCCGGGGCGGGCCGCGCCGGGAGAGGGTGTGCGCGAGGACGACGGTGTGCGGGCGGCGGGCGTTCCGCCGCGCCCGGCGGACCGTGCGGCGCGGGGACTCGACGACGGGGACGAGGGCGGCGCGCAGCAGGCGGAGCGGGGTGAAGGCGTACGCGAGGGCGGCGCGGGCGAGTGTGAAGAACGCGGCCTCGCCGCGGGCGAGCCAGAGTCCGCAGAGGAGGGCGGCGAGGAGGTGGACGGCGAGCATGCCGGCGCCGGAGCCGGAGGTCATGGGGGCGGTGGTGGCCGTTGCCATGACGTCGATGGCGTCCATGGCGTCCATGGCGGACAGGGCTTCCATGCCGGGCGCGGCGTCCGCGCCGGGCAGGGCCTGCATGGCTGGCATGGCGGGCATGGCCGGCATGTGCTCCATGCCGGGCATGGCCTGCATGCTCTCCATGCCCGGCATGGTGTGCATGCCGTCCATGGCCGGCGTCCCGTCCATCCCCGGCATCGCGTGGTGCATCCCCTGCGCGTGCTGACCCGTCGTCGAGAACAGCAGGTGGAGCGCGCCCTGGAGGAGCAGCAGGGCCCCCGCGATCGTGGGCGCGCCCCGGCGCCGTCCGGCCGCCGCCCACGCGACGGCCGCCGTCGCGGCGAAGGCGCCGAGCAGCAGGGTCGCCGGGAGCTGGTGCGCAGACATGGACGAATGCCCCACAGCGGCCAAAGTCACGCACACGACCGCGAAAAGTGCGGCTCGCAGGGCGCGCAGGGGCGACCGGGCATTCGTCATCGCCGCCATGGTGTCATCCCGGCCAAATGGCCGACAGACCGCCTCTCCCTCCGCGCTCGTTCCTCCCCTGGCGGAATCCTCCGGGAGCGGAACTCCCTGGCCCCGACCGACCCCCGCCGGGCAGGCTCGGGCCATGAAACTGCTGATGCTCGGAGGTACGGAGTTCGTCGGCCGCGCGATCGCGGAGGCCGCGCTCGAACGCGGCTGGGAGGTGACGGTCTTCCACCGGGGCCGCCACGCCGCTCCGGCGGGAGCCGCCTCGCTGATCGGGGACCGCACGGCCCCCGGCGGTCTCGCCGCCCTCGCCACCGGTTCCGGTTCCGGCTCCTGGGACGCCGTCGTGGACACCTGGTCGGCCGCGCCGTCGGCGGTCCGGGACGCGGCCCGGCTGCTCGCGGACCGGGTCGGGCGGTACGCGTACGTGTCGAGCCGTTCCGTGTACGCCTGGCCGCCCGCCGCCGGGCTCACCGAAGACGGGCCGCTGGTGGAGGGCTCCCCGGACGACGGGGACGTGCCGTACGCGGAGGCCAAGCGGAGCGGCGAGCTCGCCGCCGGGGAGGCCTTCGGGCCCGAGCGGACGCTGCTCGTGCGGGCGGGCCTGATCCTCGGCCCGTACGAGAACGTGGGCCGGCTCCCCTGGTGGCTGGGCCGGATCGCGCGCGGCGGGCCGGTCCTGGCGCCCGGGCCGCGCACGATGCCGGTCCAGTACATCGACGTCCGCGACCTCGCGGTGTGGACGCTCGACGCGGTGGCGGCGGGGCTCTCGGGGCCGTACAACCTGGTCTCGCCGCCCGGGCACACCACGATGGGCGGACTGCTCGACGCGTGCGTGCGGACGACCGGGGGCGGGGCGGAGCTGCGCTGGACGGAGCCGGAGGCGCTCCTCGCGGCCGGGGCTGAGCCGTGGACGGAGCTGCCGGTGTGGCTGCCGCCGGGCGAGATGTACGACACGATGCACACGGCGGACGTCTCCCGGGCACTCGCGGCGGGGCTGCGGTGCCGGCCGGTGGAGGAGACGGTCGCGGACACGTGGGCGTGGCTGGAGTCCCTCGGCGGGGTCGCACCCCAACGCCCGGACCGCCAGGGCGCGGGCCTGACGGCGGAACGGGAGGCGGAGGTGTGGGGGGCGCTGGAGAAGGGGTGACGTGCGCTTCCGCCCGTTGTGGGCAGGCGTTCCGCAAGGGGCGGAACGGGTGGGCACAACGGAACGGCGCCCCTGCCGGCGCCAGAGGCTCCCGCGCCTGAACCCGCACCCCGTGGCACCGTCACTGGTGGTGCGGGTCCAGGCTCGGAACGCGGAGGCGCCGCTGGG
>NZ_JBSHDU010000112.1:0-22883 GCF_053616475.1 Streptomyces sp. NPDC055815
CCCGCCGCTCCCGCCACGCCCGCCGCACCCGCAGAGCCCGCCCCCGCCGCCCCCGCCACGCCCGCCGCCCCCGCCACGCCCGCCCCCGCCGCACCCACCCCGCCCGATGCGCCCGCACCACCCGCCGCCCCCGCCGCCGACCTCCCCGACCGTTGGGCCGGGGTGCTTCGCAGGCTTGCCGGGCGGGATCGGATACCGGGGGTCCTTCGGGGGCGGGCCGCCCGGCTGCTGCTCGACGAGGGGCGGATCGCCGACCAGGAGGCCGCGGTGCTCATGAGCCGTGCCCTCTCGCCCGGTACGCCGCCGGCCGACGCCGCCGCCTGGGTCGACGGATTCGTCGGCGGCGCCTCCGGCGGCGGGCTGCTCCTCGTCCACGACGAGCGGCTCCTCGGGCTGGTCGACGCCTGGCTGCGCGGGGTGCCGGACGAGGCCTTCGCCGATGTCCTGCCGCTGCTGCGCCGCACCTTCTCCGCGTACGAGACGGGCGTCCGCCGCACCCTCGGCGAGCTCGTCGCCCGGGGCCCCGGGTCCGGCGGGTCCGGGCCCGCCGCGCCCGGCACGCCCGGTTTCGGGACCGTCCCCGACCGCGCGCGGGCCGACGGCGTACTCCCCCTGCTCCACCTCATCCTCGGAACGGAGGCCCTCACGTGACCACCGACGAGCGGCTGCGGCGCTGGCGGCTCGTGCTGGGCGGCGGGGACGCCGACGGCACCGGCCGCGCGCTCACCGGCACCGACGCCCTCATGGACGGCGCGCTCGGCAAGCTCTACGACCAGGCCGGCGACCGCTCGGGCGGGCTCGGCGCCTCCGCGCCCTCCGTCGCCCGCTGGCTCGGAGACATCCGCACCTACTTCCCGAGCTCCGTCGTCCAGGTCATGCAGCGCGACGCCATCGACCGGCTCGGGCTCGCCACCCTCCTCCTGGAGCCCGAGATGCTGGAGGCCGTCGAGCCCGACGTGCACCTCGTCGGCACCCTGCTCTCCCTCGGCCAGGCCATGCCCGAGACGACCAGGGAGACCGCCCGGGCCGTCGTCCACCAGGTCGTCGGCGACCTGGAGAAGCGCCTCGCCGCCCGCACCCGCGCCACCCTCACCGGCGCCCTCGACCGCTCCGCCCGGATCAGCCGCCCCCGCCACCGCGACATCGACTGGGACCGCACGATCCGCGCCAACCTCAAGAACTACCTGCCCGAGCACCGCACGGTCGTCCCCGAGCGGCTCATCGGCCACGGGCGCGCCTCCCGGGCGGTCAGGAAGGAGGTGGTGCTCTGCATCGACCAGTCGGGCTCCATGGCCGCCTCCGTCGTCCACGCCGCCGTCTTCGGCGCCGTGCTCGCCTCCCTGCGGTCGCTCGCCACCCGCCTCGTCGTCTTCGACACCTCCGTCGTCGACCTGACCGAGCAGCTCGACGACCCCGTCGACGTCCTCTTCTCCACCCGGCTCGGCGGCGGCACCGACATCAACCGCGCCCTCGCCTACTGCCAGTCCCGCATCACCCGCCCCGCCGACACCGTCGTCGTCCTCATCAGCGACCTGTACGAGGGGGGCATCCGCGACGAGATGCTGAAAAGGGTCGCCGCGATGAAGGCCTCCGGGGTGCAGTTCGTGAGCCTGCTGGCGCTCTCCGACGAGGGCGCGCCCGCCTACGACCGGGAGCACGCCGCCGCCCTCGCCGCGCTCGGCGCCCCCGCCTTCGCCTGCACCCCCGACCTGTTCCCGGAGATCATGGCCGCCGCCCTGGAGAAGCGCCCCCTTCCGATACCCGAGGCCTGACGGGACGGGTGCGGAATCCGTCGTCCCCGGACCACCCACACGGGTGCCCGCGAGGCGACTGAGGCCCATATCACACCCGTACGGGAACGCCCCTCACCCCGGCGTCCGGCGCGTCGTGAGTGCCCCGAAGGCCAGTCCCCGCCTGCCGCGAGGGGTTCCCGGGCCCACCTCGGCACCCCTACGGACAGCCCTGCGGCCCGTACGGTCTGTGACCCGTATCACCGCTCTGTTGTGATCTGCGATTTAGGGACCCACGGCCCTCGGGGATAACCTGCGAGACGGACATGCCGCGTCCACGGACTCCGTGCACGCCTCCCTTGTGACAGCGCAGTCACGTTGCCCTCCGCGGCACGCCCACGCAGACAACGAACCGCGATCATCAGAAAAGGGACGGACGCGCGTGGACCTGTTCGAGTACCAGGCGAGGGACCTCTTCGCCAAGCACGGTGTACCGGTGCTGGCCGGTGAAGTCATCGACACGCCTGAGGCGGCGCGCGAGGCCACCGAGCGTCTTGGCGGCAAGTCGGTCGTCAAGGCGCAGGTGAAGGTCGGTGGCCGCGGCAAGGCCGGCGGCGTGAAGCTGGCCGCCACCCCGGACGAGGCCGTCGCCCGCGCGACGGACATCCTCGGGATGGACATCAAGGGCCACACGGTCCACAAGGTGATGATCGCGGAGACCGCTCCGGAGATCGTCGAGGAGTACTACGTCTCGTACCTCCTCGACCGCACCAACCGCACCTTCCTCGCCATGGCGTCCGTCGCCGGTGGCATGGACATCGAGGAGGTCGCCGCGACGACCCCCGAGAAGCTCGCGAAGGTGCCGGTCGACTCCAACAAGGGCGTCGACATCGAGAAGGCCCGCGAGATCGTGGCCCTGGCGAAGTTCCCGGCCGACGTGGCCGAGCAGGTCGCCGAGGTCCTCGTGACCCTGTGGAAGACCTTCGTCGCCGAGGACGCGCTCCTCGTCGAGGTCAACCCGCTGGCCAAGGTCGCCTCCGGCGACATCCTGGCGCTCGACGGCAAGGTCTCGCTCGACGAGAACGCCGACTTCCGTCAGCCCGAGCACGAGGCGCTCGAGGACAAGGCCGCAGCCAACCCGCTCGAGGCTGCCGCCAAGGCCAAGGGCCTCAACTACGTCAAGCTCGACGGCGAGGTCGGCATCATCGGCAACGGCGCCGGCCTGGTCATGTCGACCCTGGACGTCGTCGCGTACGCCGGTGAGAACCACGGCGGCGTGAAGCCGGCCAACTTCCTCGACATCGGTGGCGGCGCCTCCGCCGAGGTCATGGCGAACGGCCTGGAGATCATCCTGGGCGACCCGGACGTCAAGTCCGTGTTCGTCAACGTCTTCGGTGGCATCACCGCCTGTGACGAGGTCGCCAACGGCATCGTCCAGGCCCTGGAGCTCCTCGCCTCCAAGGGCGAAGAGGTCACCAAGCCGCTGGTCGTGCGCCTCGACGGCAACAACGCGGAGCTGGGTCGCAAGATCCTGTCGGACGCCAACCACCCGCTCGTGCAGCGCGTGGACACCATGGACGGCGCGGCCGACAAGGCCGCCGAGCTCGCGGCTGCGAAGTAAGGGACAGGGGAAACCACAGCCATGGCTATCTTCCTCAACAAGGACAGCAAGGTCATCGTCCAGGGCATGACCGGTGCCACGGGCATGAAGCACACCAAGCTCATGCTGGGTGACGGCACCAACATCGTCGGTGGCGTGAACCCGCGCAAGGCCGGCACGTCCGTCGACTTCGACGGCACCGAGATCCCGGTCTTCGGCACCGTCGCCGAGGCGATGGAGAAGACGGGCGCCAACGTCTCCGTCCTCTTCGTGCCGCCGGCCTTCGCGAAGGCCGCCGTCGTCGAGGCGATCGACGCCGAGATCCCCCTCGCCGTCGTCATCACCGAGGGCATCGCCGTCCACGACTCGGCCGCGTTCTACGCGTACGCCGTGGACAAGGGCAACAAGACCCGCCTCATCGGCCCGAACTGCCCCGGTCTCATCACCCCGGGCCAGTCCAACGCCGGCATCATCCCGGGCGACATCACGAAGCCGGGCCGCATCGGCCTGGTCTCGAAGTCCGGCACGCTGACGTACCAGATGATGTACGAGCTCCGTGACATCGGCTTCTCCTCCGCCGTCGGCATCGGTGGCGACCCGGTCATCGGCACCACGCACATCGACGCCCTCGCGGCGTTCGAGGCGGACCCCGACACCGACCTGATCGTCATGATCGGCGAGATCGGCGGCGACGCCGAGGAGCGTGCGGCCGACTTCATCAAGGCCAACGTCACCAAGCCGGTCGTCGGCTACGTCGCGGGCTTCACCGCGCCCGAGGGCAAGACCATGGGCCACGCCGGCGCCATCGTCTCCGGCTCCTCCGGCACCGCCCAGGCGAAGAAGGAGGCCCTCGAGGCCGCCGGCGTCAAGGTCGGCAAGACGCCGACCGAGACGGCCAAGCTGGCGCGCGCCATCCTCGCGGGCTGAACAGGCTGAACAGGCTGAAGAACGGGCTGGTGCGCACAGCAGCCTGAAAGCAGTACAACGCAGTACGTGAGTGGGCCCCGCCCCTCCCGGGTGACCGGGCGGGGGCGGGGCCCCTTCGCGTTCTCGTACGGGTCACTCGACCGCCGGGACCAGCCGTTCCGGGCCCGGGTGGGGCTCCGAGCGCAGCTTCTGGCGCAGCTCAAGGTCCTCCGGGCGGAGCTTCTGCGGGCCGCCGCGCACGGGCACCCCGTTGACGGCCTCGCCCGGGGCGTTCACCGGGATGTAGCGGGTCGGCGCGGTCGCCGCCGTGAAGCCGGTGACCCCGATGAGGACCGCCGTCACCCCGAGCACCGCCCGCGTCCAGGTCCGGCTCCGGCGCTCGCTGCCCGACCGGACCGAGCGGGCGGGCGGCAGGGGCGCCGTCGGCGCCTCCGCGACCAGCTCGCTCAGCCGCCGGTGCAGGTCCTCGGGGTCGGCGAGCTCCGGGATCCGCCTGCCGATGACCGTACGGGCGTGCAGCAGCCGGTTCGCGGCCGCCGGGGTGCTCGCCTCCGTCTCGGCGGCCGTCTCCGGCAGGTCGAGACCGAGCCCGTCGTAGAGCAGGACGGTCCGGCGGTACGGAGGCGGCAGTTCCAGGAGCGCGCCGAGCAGCGCCCGCCGGTACGCCTCGGCCGGCGGGGCGTCGGGGTGCTTGTGCGCG
This sequence comes from Streptomyces sp. NPDC055815, assembly GCF_053616475.1. NCBI lineage: Bacteria > Bacillati > Actinomycetota > Actinomycetes > Kitasatosporales > Streptomycetaceae > Streptomyces > Streptomyces sp. NPDC055815. The sequence continues at coordinate 4,958 of NZ_JBSHDU010000112.1, forward strand.
CGGCGCAGCCGGTGCCAGGGGGAGAGGGCGTACTCGTACGCCGCCGCCCGCACCCAGCCCACCGGGTCCGGGTCCTGGGCGACCTCGGGCCAGTGCTCCCAGGCGTGGTGGAAGGCGTACTCGACGGACTCGCGGGAGAGCCGGCGGCGCCCCGTGAGCAGGTACGTCTGGTGGACGAGGCCCGGCGCGGCGTACGCGTACAGCGCGTCGAAGGCCTCCTCCGGGGTGAGGCCCGGTACGGCCGGTTCGGCGGGGGCCTCGGCCGCCGCGGGTTTCAGCCGCTCCGGCGGCTTCGAGGTGCCCTTGCGGGCCGGGCCGGGGGCGATGGCCGGGACGGGGGACGGCGCCCGCGGCGGCTTGGCGGCCCGCTTGGCGGCGGCCTTGGGCCGGACGTTGGCGGAGGCCGGCGCGGCTGTCGCCGCGGGCTGGGCGGGGCCCTGGCCCTGGACCGGCGCGGCCGCCGACCGGGCCTGGGCGTGCGCCTGCGGCGGTTGGCCCTGGGCCTGCGCGGCCGTCGACCGGGCCCGGGCGTGTGCCTGCGGCGGCCGGGCCTGCTGGGCCTGCTGCCCGGACTCCGGGGCGGCCATGGGCTCCGGCGCGGGCTCCGGCATGGGCTCCGGGGCGGCCGGGAGCGGGGCCTCCGGCCCGTCCGCGCCGAGCAGTCGCGCGTACGCCTCGCGCTTGCGGCCCCGGGGAGCCGAGCGCCCGGTCTCCCAGGCTCTGACCGTGGCCTTCGTGACGCCCACGGCCTCGGCGACCTGCTCCTCGCTCAGGGCGAGGGCCTCACGCAACCTGCGCCGCTCCTTCGGGGTCGGCAGGGTGACGGAGGATGCGGAATCCGCGGTGCTCCGGCTCATCGGCGTCGACCTCCCGCAGAGCTGCTCTGGGCGGAAAAGTACATAAACGTATCTTGAGCGACACAACGGAGGTTTGCCTGTTACGCCGCAAAAGCGCGTGTCGTTGGCAGCATGACCCCGTGACCCATGCGACCGAGCAACCCCTGGTCCAGGGCGGCCGTTCCGCCGCGCTCGCCACCGCCTGTGTCCGGGGCGGGGTCGCCGCCGGGCTCGGTCTCGGCGCGCTCGCGGTCCTGGTGATCGCGGCCTGGATCAGCTCCCCGTACCCCGACAGCGGTCCCGCCGGTGCCCTGCACGTCGCCGCCGGGATCTGGCTGCTCGCGCACGGCGTGGACCTGGTCCGCACGGACACCCTGTCCGGCCTGCCCGCGCCCCTCGGCATCGTCCCGCTGCTGCTCGTCGCCCTGCCCGTCTGGCTGGTGCACCGGACCGCCCGCGACACCCTCGACCCGGGCGACGACGGCTCCCGGCCGCGCCCCTCCCCGGCCGGCGCGCTCGCCTCCGTCGCCGGGGGATACCTCCTGGTCGCGGCCGCCGTCGTCGTCTACAGCGAGAGCGGCCCGCTCCCCGCCGACCTGCTCACGGCCGGACTCTGGCTGCCCGCCGTCGTCACCGGAGCGGCGGGCGCGGGCGTCTGGACGGCGCTCGGCCGCCCGCTGCCCGGGCAGCGGCAGCCGGCCGCCGCCCTGCGCGCCGCGGGGCTCGGGACCCTGACGCTGCTCGGCGGCGGCGCGGTCGCCGCGGCGGTCTCGCTGGCCTGGCACGCGGGCCGGGCGCAGGCCTCGTTCGACGGCCTCGCGGGGGAGTGGTCCGGTCGGGTGACGGTGCTGCTGCTCGTCCTCGCGCTGCTGCCGAACATGGCCGTCTGGGGTGCGGCGTACGGCCTCGGGCCCGGCTTCACCCTCGGTACGGGCGCGCTCGCCACCCCGCTGGGCCTCGTCGGCGACCCGACCGTGCCGCCCTTCCCGCTCCTGGCCGCGCTGCCCGCCGAGGGGCGCGGCACCTGGGTCCACTGGACGGCCGCCGCGGTCCCGCTGGCCGCCGCCGTGGTGCAGGGCGTTCGCGCGGGCCGGGCGGCGCGGACCTGGGCGGCCCGGGAGGCGGCCCTGACGGCGCTCGGCGCGGCCTGGGGATGCGGGGCGGCCGTCGCCGTCCTGGCGGGCGCGGCGGGCGGCCCGCTGGGCACCGGCCGGCTCTCGGCGTTCGGCCCGGTGTGGTGGCAGGCGGGCGCGGCCGCGGTGCTGTGGGGGATCTGCGTGGGGGTTCCGGTGGCCTTGGGGGTACGGGCCTGGGGCCGCCGGGTGCCGCGCTCCCAGAGGCCGGTGCCCGTGCCGGAGCCCGCGCCGGGCCTGGTGGCGGCCGCGGTGGTCCCCGCTGGTGCGACGGAGGCCCGGCCGGAGGCGGACGGGCCCGAGGTGCCGGACCCGGAGACCGGCGGCACCCGCCGGGCCGCCGAGAGCGACCCGTACACGGACTCGTACACCGCCGCGTACACCGATCCGATCGGCGACCCCTTCGACGACCCCGGCTTCGAGCCCTACGACTACCTCCCGGCGGCCTGGGAACCGTCCCCGCCGCCGCCCCCCGCGGCCCCGGACCGGCCTTAGGGGACTACTCCCGCACCCCGAAGCCCGCGCGCAGCGGCTTCGGCAGCAGGTCGTTGCAGGCCAGCTGGCCCGCGTGGGTCAGGGCGTCGTCGCGGCACTCGTAGAAGTCGCGGTAGACGAGCTGCATGGTGAAGCCGACCGCGACGATCATCAGGGCCACGCTCGCCGCGACGAGACCGCTGATCGCCGCCGTCCGCATCGCGCGCAGCGGAGCGATCGCGGCGGACGCCCCCGCCGGCTGCCCCTCGGCGGAGTTCGGAGGGGCCGGAGGGGCCGGAGGCTGAGACGGAGACGGCGATGCCGACTGTGATGTCGACGACAGTTCCCCGGCCGCCTTCGGCTTGCTGCGCAGCGAGCTGATCGCCCAGTAGAGACCGAGGGCGCCGAGGAGCAGCGCCAGCTCCGGGATCTCGAAGATCGCGAAGAAGAAGGCCCACATGCCCGCGAGGATCGCGTACCGCGCCCGTCGCTGCGCCGGGTCCGTCGGGTCCCAGCGGAGCCCCGGGCCCTTCCCGGGCCCGCCCTGCCCCGGGCCGCCCTCCGGCCCGCCCTGGCCGCCTCCCCGGCGCTCAGGACCCCGGCCGAAGCCGTCCTGGGAGGGGCCCGGCTGGCGCGGGCTCCACCGGCCGTCGGACGGCCCCGACGAGTCCGGGGTGCCGGACGCGTCGTCGTCCGAGCCCTCCGGGCGCCGCGGCTGCCACGGCTGATCCGGCCGGCCCTCGGGCGGCGGCGCGAACGGGTTGTTGTCGTCCGTGGACTGGCGTTCCGGCATCTGCTGAACGTCTTCCCTCTGTCGTCGTGACCGCGGCCGCACCCACGGCCCCTGCTGGCGTCGGACCCTGACGCTACCGCCCTGCTCCGCCCCCGTCCCGTGGGGGCCGTCCCGTGTGCCGGTATCGTTGCTGACGGTCGAGCCATTCGTAGGGTTCCCCGTATCGAGGGGCACGATTCGTTCGTACGACCGCACAAACACCACGGAAAGAGTGACCCAGTGGCTGCCGCCCGCCTCGTCGTCCTGGTCTCCGGCTCCGGCACGAACCTCCAGGCCCTGCTCGACGCGATCGCCGCCGACCCCGAGGGCTACGGCGCGCAGATCGTCGCGGTCGGCGCCGACCGCGAGAACATCGTGGGTCTGGAGCGGGCGGAGAAGGCCGGTCTCCCCACCTTCGTGTGCAAGGTGAAGGACCACGCGACCCGCGAGGAGTGGGACCGCGCGCTGACCGAGGCCACCGCGGCGTACGAGCCCGACCTGGTCGTCTCGGCCGGTTTCATGAAGATCGTCGGCAAGGAGTTCCTCGCCCGCTTCGGCGGCCGGGTCGTCAACACCCACCCGGCGCTCCTCCCCAGTTTTCCCGGTGCCCACGGGGTGCGTGACGCCCTCGCCTACGGCGCGAAGGTCACCGGGTGCACCGTCCACTTCGTCGACGACGGTGTCGACACCGGCCCGATCATCGCCCAGGGCGTGGTCGAGGTGCGGGACGAGGACGATGAAGCCGCTCTGCACGAGCGCATCAAGGAAGTCGAGCGCTCGCTGCTCGTCGACGTCGTGGGGCGTCTCGCCCGGCACGGCTACCGCATTGAGGGACGAAAGGTTCATGTCGGTGAACACGGACACCGTTAAGCCCATCCGCCGCGCGCTGGTCAGCGTCTACGACAAGACGGGGCTCGAGGAGCTGGCCCGCGGTCTGCACGAGGCCGGTGTCGAGCTCGTCTCCACCGGTTCCACCGCCGGGAAGATCGCCGCCGCGGGCGTGCCGGTCACCAAGGTCGAGGAGCTCACCGGCTTCCCCGAGTGCCTCGACGGCCGCGTGAAGACCCTCCACCCGCGCGTGCACGCCGGCATCCTCGCCGACCTGCGCCTGGAGTCGCACCGCGCGCAGCTCGCCGAGCTCGGCGTGGAGCCCTTCGACCTGGTCGTCGTGAACCTCTACCCGTTCCGCGAGACGGTCGCCTCCGGCGCCACCCCGGACGAGTGCGTCGAGCAGATCGACATCGGCGGCCCGTCGATGGTCCGCGCCGCGGCCAAGAACCACCCGTCGGTCGCGATCGTCACCAGCCCCGAGCGGTACGCCGACGTGCTCGCCGCCGTCAAGGCGGGCGGCTTCGACCTGACCGCCCGCAAGCGGCTCGCCGCCGAGGCCTTCCAGCACACCGCCGCGTACGACGTGGCCGTGGCCTCCTGGTTCGCCGACACTGAGTCCAATGGCGGTTACACCGCGGGCGCCGCCGCCGACGACTCCGGCTTCCCGGACTTCCTGGGCGCCACCTACGAGCGCAAGAACGTCCTGCGCTACGGCGAGAACCCGCACCAGGGCGCCGCGCTCTACGTCGATGGGACGGGCGGCCTCGCCGAGGCCGAGCAGCTGCACGGCAAGGAGATGTCGTACAACAACTACACGGACACCGACGCCGCGCGCCGGGCCGCGTACGACCACACCGAGCCCTGCGTCGCGATCATCAAGCACGCCAACCCGTGCGGCATCGCGATCGGCGCCGACGTCGCCGAGGCCCACCGCAAGGCGCACGCCTGCGACCCGCTGTCCGCGTTCGGCGGCGTCATCGCCGTCAACCGCCCGGTCTCCGTCGCGATGGCCGAGCAGGTCGCGGAGATCTTCACCGAGGTCATCGTGGCCCCCGGCTACGAGGACGGCGCGGTCGAGATCCTCGCCAAGAAGAAGAACATCCGCGTCCTGAAGGCCGACGGCGCCCCGGCCAACCCGGTCGAGGTCAAGCCGATCGACGGCGGTGCCCTCCTCCAGGTCACCGACCGCCTCCAGGCCGACGGCGACGACCCGGCGAACTGGACCCTGGCGACCGGCGAGGCGCTCTCCGCCGAGGAGCTCGCCGAGCTCGCCTTCGCCTGGAAGGCCTGCCGCGCGGTCAAGTCCAACGCGATCCTGCTCTCCAAGGACGGCGCCTCGGTCGGCGTCGGCATGGGCCAGGTCAACCGCGTCGACTCCGCCAAGCTCGCCGTCGAGCGCGCGGGCGAGGAGCGGGCGGCCGGCTCGTACGCCGCCTCCGACGCCTTCTTCCCCTTCCCCGACGGCCTGGAGATCCTCACCGCGGCCGGCGTGAAGGCGGTCGTCCAGCCGGGCGGCTCGATGCGCGACGAGCTGGTCGTCGAGGCCGCGAAGAAGGCCGGCGTGACGATGTACTTCACGGGTACGCGCCACTTCTTCCACTGAGGTGACGTGCCGAGGGGGAGGGCCGCCGGGTGCGGTCCTCCCCCTCGGTGCGGGTCAGTGCATCCAGACCGAGCAGGCGCTCGCGTACACCCACTGGTGGGACCGGATGTTGTTGTTCATGGTGGCGCCGTTGGTGAAGGTGTTGCGGGACAGGTCGTCGACGAAGTACTCGCCGGGAGCGAGACAGTTGTAGCCGTACTGGTACTGGTATCCCGTGAGGAAGTAGAAGGCCACGACGTCCTTGCCGCCCGTGTAGCCCGCGTTCATCACGGACGACGCCCGGTCGGAGGAGCCCGCGAAGCCGCCGCCGGCCGCGCTCCAGTCGGGGTCGTTGCCCGCGTCACGGCCGAGGTAGTCGTAGCAGTACGTGCTGTCGTACGCGTACATGTAGCCGTTGCGGCCCGGCCAGATGTCGTTGCAGTGGTTGCTCGTGGTGCCCGTGCCGGACGCCTGGGCGGCGGTGGCGGGGGCGATCAGGCCCGCGACGGCGAGGCCGAGGGCGGCGACGGACGTACCGATCCTGCGCATGGTTCGCTCCTTCGGTGGAGGGGTGGTGCGGGTCGTTCAGACCCGGGCGCCGGTGATCCCGGCAGCCCGCTCGTAGGCCCCGCGCTGGAGCCGGCGATGGGCGTCGAGCTCCTCGCCGTACTGGCCGCGCAGGGCGTTCAGGTAGTGCGTCTGGCGCTCGCGGGCCACGGCGGCCAGCGAGGAGTCGCGGGCACAGCGGGCCTCGGCGACCGCGATGCGGACCTCGGTGCCGTAGTCCCCGGACCGGGCTGCCGCGTCGCGGGCGGCGGTGGGGTCGGCGTACGCGTGTCCCGACCGCTTCATGCACCCGGCCCAGGCGGTGAGGGCGGTCGTGAACCGCTCGTCCCGCATGACCCGGGGCACGTAGAGCGGCTGGAGGTTGCTGACGACCTTGTCGGCCCGGAACCAGGCGTCCGGGTCCCCGTACAGGCGCTTCTCCGCCTGCTCCGAGCAGCCGCCGAGCCGTTTGCGGACGGTGCCGCCGCCCGCTCCCGTCGGGATCGCGGTGGCGAGGACCCTCGCCGCGCGCCCGCCGTCGAGCGCCGTGTCGTAGGCCGCGCGCCGCTCCGGGGAGAGCGTCGCCCGGTAGTTCCCGTTCGGGTTCGCGCGCCTGGCCCGGTCCTCCTCAGCCCGGATCCGGCTGCCGTAGCCGTGCTTGCGCGCCCACTCCACGTCGTCGCCGACGTAGCCGGGCGCGCGGCTCTCCTCCAGGCTGAGCCGGGGACTCGTCCAGTACGAGAAGCCGGCCCGGTTCATGCACTGCTTGATCAGCACCTCGTCGGCGTCCGAGATCCGCAGCTGCTCGGCCTGCGTGAGCTCGCGCTCCGGCGGGGCGGCGGGGTCCGGTCGCGAGCAGCCGGTCGTCACCGCCGCGACGACGGCGACGACCGCGCCCGCGCGAACGAGCAGGTGCTTCATCCTCGGCCCCCCTGGTGACTGCGCCGCCCGTCCGCGGCGCAGTCACACCCTGCGGCCGCCGGTGGCCGCGGGGTACCTCGTAACTCCTAGGGAAGCGCTACGGGCGCGCGTCGCCCCAGGTCAGGGCCGTCAGCAGGTCTTGGCCCAGGTGTGCGAGGCGATCGGCCGGCCGATCGCGAGGTCGCGGCGCGCGCCCTGCCGGACGCAGCCCAGGCCGTCCTTCAGGTTCTTCTCCGCGAAGTAGGTGACGTGGACGAAGCCCTTCGGGTCGGCGGAGCCGTTGTTGAACACCGAGCGGGGCGCCCGCTGCCGCGCCCAGCCGCAGACCGTGTCGCCGTCGAACCACTCGGGATCGTCGTTGAACCAATCGCACATCTCGCCCTGTCCGCCCGCCTCCGAGAAGAAGCAGACGTTGCCCGGCGCGCACCGCTCGTACCCGGCGGCGGTGTTCTCTCCCGCCGTCCGTGCCGGTTCGTCGCGCAGGGAGTCCAGGCCGAAGCCCGCCGCGGTCAGCACGGCGAGCGACACGGCGAGGAGCGGGACGAGCCGTCCGCGGCGGCGCGGCATCCGGCCCGCGGCCGCCTCCCTGACCCGGCGGAGCAGGGACGTCGCGTCGTGGCCTGCCCGCTCCTCGTGGCTGCGGCTCAGACAGTCCGTGACGATCTCCCGCCAGGGTTCCGGGAGTTCGGGGGAGAGGCGGAGTTCCTCCTCGCCGCGCGCGTAGCGCAGGGTGGCGTCCCGGCGGGCGGTCGGCGTGCCGCCGGGCAGGGGGGAACGGCCGGTGAGGACGAGGTGGGCCAGGACACCGAAGGCCCACACGTCGGCGCTGGGCCGGATGCGGGTGCCCCGGTCGCCGAACTCCGACCAGAGCAGCTCGGGCGGGGTGTAGTCGGGCGTGGCGAAGCCGGAGGCGTAGGCGTGGCTGCCCTCCAGCTCGCTCGCCGTGCTGAAGTCGCCGAGGCGGACGCTGCCGTCCTTCATGAGCAGGACGTTGGCCGGCTTGAGGTCGCCGTGCACCCAGCCCGCCGTGTGCAGCTGGTGCAGTCCCTCGCAGATCTGGACGAGCAGCGCGGGCCCGGACGGCGGCGGAGCGGCGGACCCGGAGAGCAGCGACTGGAGCGGGCGCTCGGCCTCCTCCAGTACGAGGACGGTGGCGCCGTCCAGGTCCGGCTGCGCCGGGTCGTCGACGGTGAGGGTCTCGTACAGCCGGATCAGGCGGGGCGAGCGGAGCCGGCTCAGCAGTTCGACCTCGCGTTCGGCGAGGTCGCGGAGGTGGCGCAGCTGACGCGGGGTGCGGGTGCCGGTCGGGAGGAACTTGAGGGCGGCCCGGGAGCCGTCGCTCCGCCGTGCCGCGTACACACTGCCGAAGGCTCCCGCGCCCAGCGGGCGTTCGACGACCCAGTCGCCGATCTCGTAGCCGACCGGCACGGTCAGGGGGAAGGCGGTCACCGTACGACCTCCGCCAGGGTCGACAGATCGTCCTCGCGGACCAGGTCGAAGCGGAGGGCGAGGGAGACCAGGGACTCCTTCTTGCCGTTGAGGCGGGGGCCCGCGTCGGCTCTGTCGGGGCCCGGCTTGAGCCGTAGCTTCACCGCCAGGTAGTCGATGTTCCACTGCACGGAGGCCCGGTTCACCGCCGGCCACATCGGGCGCAGCCGCCCCACGATCTGTTCGACCGTCGGCAGCGGCGCGTGCGGGGCGCCGCGCAGGCGGGACTCGCAGAGCGCGGCGAGGACGAGGAAGTAGCGCTTGGTGCGGTCGAGGGGGAAGGCGAGCGCGGTGGGCTCGCCCTCCCCGAAGGTCTGCGCGCACTCCACGTAGTCGTGGCGGGGTGCCCAGACGCAGAAGTCGAGCAGGTCGCCGCCCGCGGGCAGGACGACCCGGGAGAACTCGAACGGCACCGGGGCGTCGATCCGGCCCGGTGCGATCTTGATGTGCTCCCCGGCGCCCTCCGGGTTCTCGACGACGTAGGTGGTGGCGGTGCTGAAGTTGCTGAGCGTCCAGTAGCTCGCCGTCGCGCCGATCTCTCCGGCGGTGCGGGACACCCCGGGGTGGGGGATGTCCAGGTGGCGACGGTGTTCGCCGGCCGTGCGAGGGGTGGTGCGGCCGGGGTCGTTCGGGGTGGTGCGGCCGAAATGGAGCCTTTCGCCGGGCGCCAGTCTGACCTGGCTTCCGGGGTCCGCGGCGTGTGCGGGCACCACGATGATGCTGTACATGACGCTTCCTTTCCCCGAGGTCTGCGGGGGTCAGGCTAGGAAGCGCCGATAAACGAATGCAGAACGTCATCGTCCGTGTACGCAGCCGGACGGGGACCCGGGGAGGGCCGGCTGCGACAGATCCGCCGAACGGGTGGACTCTGGTCTAATGGGTTGCTCTTTTGTCGGCCGCCGGTTGTGGGGGACGTGGTGTTGGACGTACTGAACAGGCCCGCTGCGGAGTCCACCGACGCGGAGCCGTCCGACGGCCTCTCCCCGGCCCCGCTGCGCCCGTACCTGATCCTCGCGGGCGTCCTCTGCGCCCTGTACTTCCTGTACTCCTGGGTGCAGTACGCGCACTTCCGCACGCCGTCCTGGGACCTCGGGATCTTCGGGCAGTCGGTCCGCGCCTACGCCGAGTTCCGGGCCCCCGTCGTCGACATCAAGGGCCCCGGCTTCCCCATACTCGGCGACCACTTCAGCCCCGTCACCGCGCTGCTCGCGCCGCTCTACTGGATCTGGCCCTCGCCGGTCTCCCTGCTCTTCGGGCAGGCCGCGCTCTTCGCCGCCTCCGCGGTCGTCGTCGGCCGCACCACCCAGCAGATCCTCGGCAGCCGGGCCGCCGGCATCGGGCTCACGATCGCGTACGGCCTGTCCTGGGGGCTCCAGGAGGCCGTCAAGTCCGACTTCCACGAGATCGCCTTCGCCGTCCCGCTGCTCGCCCTGACCTGCCGGGCCCTGCTCCTCGGGCGCTGGACCGCGGCCGCCGCCTGGTCCGCCCCGCTCGTCCTGGTCAAGGAGGACATGGGCCTCACCGTCGCGATGGTCGGCGCGGTCCTCTTCCTGAAGGGGCGCAGGCGGCTCGGCGCGGCCCTGGCCGGCTTCGGCGCGGCGGCCTTCGCCCTGACGGTCCTCGTGCTGATCCCGGCGGCGAGCAAGCTCGGCCAGTACGACTACTGGGCGAAGATCGAGAAGACCGGCACCGGCGCCGACACCTCCTTCGGGCAGGTCATCGGCGACGCCCTCGCCTCCGGCGAGCGGTGGGAGATGGTCTTCTACCTGCTCGCGATCACCGGCTTCCTCGCGCTGCGGTCCCCGCTGGTCCTGCTCGTCCTCCCGACCCTCGGCTGGCGCTTCCTCTCCCAGGACGCCAACCACTGGGGCATGCACTGGCACTACAGCGCGATCCTGATGCCGGTCGTCTTCCTGGCCCTCGTGGACGGCGTCCGCTCGGTCCGCACCTCGCCGCGCGCCTGGCTCGTCTCGTACGGGAAGGTCGTGATCCCGGTCTCGACGGCGGTCGCGCTCGTCCTGGCCGCGAACCTGCCGCTGCGGGAGCTGACCAGGGCGGAGACGTACCGGACGGACGCCCGGACCCTGGAGGCGCGGGCGGCGGTCGACGCGGTGCCCGAAGGGGCGAGCGTCGAGGCGGACGTCTCGCTCCTCGCCCACCTCACGGCGGACCACCGGGTCTACTGGGTGGGCACCTCGAAGGGGGCCACGCCGGACTACCTCGCCTTCGACCTGCGGGGCTGGGGGCAGCAGGTGTCGGATCCGGCGCAGCTGGCTTCGCAATTGCATCCGGAGGCGCGGTACGAGATCGCCTACCGCTCGGACGGCTTCGCGGTCCTGAAGCGGCAGTGACACGCGGGAGGGGCGGGATCCGGAGAACGGATCCCGCCCCTCACCGCTTCACGCTCAGTACTGCTGCTTGTTCCGGTTGAACCAGGCCGAGCCGTCCGACTTCGCCGTGAAGACGATGATCATGACGCCGAGGGCGAGGCTGATGACGCCGACCGGCAGCGAGAAGAGGCTGAACAGCACCGCGAAGGAGGCCCAGACGATCGCGCCGATCCGGACGCCGTTGCCGCCGGACTTGAACTTGGCGGCGAGCACCATGCCGAGGATCGCGAAGATCAGCGAGATGACACCGGCGCCGATCATGATGCCCTGGCCGAGGTTCGCGAAGGTCTCCTCGTCGCCGGACAGGGGGCCCTGCTTCTCCAGCTCGCTGGTGAGGGTGAAGGAGAGGCCGATGGCGGCGATGCCGCCGATGAGGTTGAGGACGCTCATGATCCACAGCATCACGCGGGCGGACTTCACACCGCCGGGCATCTCCATGACCGCGCCCGGGTACCCGCCGTACGGCGAGACCGGCGGGGCCGCCGGGTAGCCGTAGCCCTGCTGCGGGACGCCCTGCGGGGCCTGCTGCGGGTAGCCGTACCCGGGCTGACCCTGCGGCTGGCCGTATCCGGGCTGCTGTCCCTGCGGCTGGCCGTAGGGGTTGTTCGGTTCGCCGAAGCTCATCGCGGGATTCCTCCGTGAATTTCTCTGTGCGGGGACGACGCGGCCCGCGCGGAGGACCTTCACGGCATTTGAGCGGATCTCCCCCCGGCACTTTCCGCGGTACTACGCGGATCATCGTCGTCGCAACCTCGACTTCTTGTCCAGTCGCTATGTCGCGGAGTTGTGCAGATGCAACCTGTCGTTCCGCATCGCCGTCCCCCGGGCGGGAGCGAATTGGAACAAGGCGGGGGTCATCCGGGAGGATGTCTCCATGAGCGCCCAGATTCTCGATGGCAAGGCCACCGCAGCCGCGATCAAGTCCGATCTGACCGTCCGTGTGGCGGCCCTCAAGGAGAAGGGCATCACGCCCGGCCTGGGCACGGTCCTGGTCGGCGACGACCCGGCCAGCCAGAAGTACGTCGCCGGAAAGCACCGCGACTGCGCGGAGGTCGGCATCGCCTCCATCCAGCGCACCCTGCCGGGCACCGCCACCCAGGAGGAGATCGAGGCGGTCGTACGGGAGCTCAACGAGGACCCGGCCTGCACCGGCTACATCGTCCAGCTGCCGCTGCCCAAGGGCATCGACGAGAACCGCATCCTGGAGCTGATGGACCCGGCCAAGGACGCGGACGGCCTGCACCCGACCAACCTCGGCCGGCTCGTCCTCAACGAGCCCGCCCCGCTGCCCTGCACGCCGAACGGGATCGTCACCCTGCTCCGCGCGCACGGCGTGGAGATCAACGGCGCCGAGGTCGTGGTCGTCGGACGCGGCGTCACCATCGGGCGCCCGATGCCGCTGATCCTCACCCGCCGCTCCGAGAACGCCACCGTGACCCAGTGCCACACCGGCACCCGGGACCTGGCCGCCCACCTGCGCAACGCCGACATCATCGTCGCGGCCGCCGGCGTGCCGCACCTGATCAAGCCCGAGGACGTCAAGCCGGGCGCGGCCGTCCTCGACGTCGGCGTCTCGCGCAACGGCGAGGGCAAGATCGTCGGAGACGTGGACCCCGGCGTCGCCGAGGTGGCCGCCTGGATCTCCCCGAACCCCGGCGGCGTGGGCCCGATGACCCGCGCCCAGCTCCTCGTCAACGTCGTCGAGGCCGCCGAGCGCGCGGCCGCGGCGCTCTGACGTGAGCTCCGGGACCCCGGGGGCGCCCGGGAACCCGGACGGGGCCGGGTCGCCGAGCGAGGGAACGAAGCCCGCCGCGGGCGGCTTCAAGCGGCCGAAGCCCACCCTCACCACCGACACCGCGCGTCCCGAGGGCGGCGGCCGGGCGGCCCCCGGCGACGCCCCGGCACCCGCGCGCCAGTGGCCGCTGCTCACCGTCCTCGTGCTCGCCGGGCTCGGGCTGCTCGTGGTGGGCACGGACCCGTTCCCGCAGGCCTTCCGGGTGGGGGCGATCCTGGTCGGGGCCGCGCTCCTCACGGGGGCGGCGCTGCGCCGGGCGCTGCCGTCCGTCGGCATGCTGGCCGTCCGCTCCCGCTTCACGGACATGATCACGTACGGGGTGATGGGCGGCCTGATCGTATTGCTCGCGCTCATGGTCCAGCCGGGTCCCTGGCTGAGGATCCCGTTCCTGGAGGACGTGCTCCACCTCACCGTGACGTGAGGTTCCGGCTCGTGAGGAACGGCGCCCGCCCTCTCCCCCGTGGGAGGGCGGGCGCCGTCACGATCAAGGGTCATGTACGTGCCAAGGCTGGTTCAAGCTCCGTCGGCGCGCTGTGGCACGGAAGTGACCATTCCGCTACGTCGGCCCCGCGTCGGACTCCGCCGCACGGGTCCGGAGGGCTCCCGGACGGGTGGCAGTGAGCCGGACCACAAGGGGGTGGGGATTCGAGGGGGCCCGGGTCGGATAGCCTGACCGCTGGATATCTCTTCATGTCGAGACACCGATCGATCAAGAGAGCTATCCCGCACCAGGGGCAGGGACCCCCACCGCCAGCTGTCTTACGGAGATCGCCATGACCCGCACTCCCGTGAATGTCACCGTGACCGGCGCGGCCGGCCAGATCGGCTACGCGCTGCTCTTCCGCATCGCCTCCGGCCACCTGCTCGGCGCGGACGTGCCGGTCAAGCTGCGCCTCCTCGAGATCCCGCAGGGCGTGAAGGCCGCCGAGGGCACCGCCATGGAGCTCGACGACTGCGCGTTCCCGCTGCTCAAGGGCATCGACATCTTCGACGACCCGAACAAGGGCTTCGAGGGCGCCAACATCGGCCTGCTCGTCGGCGCCCGCCCGCGCGGCCCGGGCATGGAGCGCGGCGACCTGCTCGCCGCCAACGGCGGCATCTTCAAGCCGCAGGGCGAGGCCATCGCCGCCCACGCCGCGGACGACGTCAAGATCCTGGTCGTCGGCAACCCGGCCAACACCAACGCCCTGATCGCCCAGTCCGCCGCCAAGGGCGTCCCGGCCGAGCGCTTCACCGCGATGACCCGCCTGGACCACAACCGCGCGCTGACGCAGCTGGCCAAGAAGACCGGCTCCTCGGTCACGGACATCAAGCGCCTCACCATCTGGGGCAACCACTCCGCGACCCAGTACCCGGACATCTTCCACGCGCAGATCGCCGGCAAGAACGCCGCCGAGATCGTCAACGACGAGGCCTGGCTCGCCGACGAGTTCATCCCGACCGTCGCCAAGCGCGGCGCCGCGATCATCGACGCCCGTGGCGCCTCCTCCGCGGCCTCCGCCGCCAACGCCGCCATCGACCACGTGTACACCTGGGTCAACGGCACCGCCGAGGGCGACTGGACCTCCATGGGCGTCCCGTCCGACGGCTCCTACGGCGTCCCGGAGGGCCTGATCTCCTCCTTCCCCGTCACCTGCAAGGACGGCGCGTACGAGATCGTCCAGGGCCTGGAGATCAACGACTTCTCCCGCGCCCGCATCGACGCCTCCGTCAAGGAGCTCTCCGAGGAGCGCGACGCGGTGCGCGAGCTCGGCCTGATCTGAAGCTGAATCAAGCTTCACACTCCCGGCGCCCCCGGGCCGTACGACCGACCGTACGGCGCGGGGGCGTCGTTTTTCCTGCCGACAGGGAACCCCCGACTCACCTATGCTGGCCCACCGGTCCCGGCCAACTCGGCCGTAAACATGGACGGTTCCACACAATCGGGGGAGTTTTGGCGCAGTCGTTCGTACCTCATCAACCCAGCGGACCGCCCAGTACGCCGCCCGCCGCCGTCGACCCGCGCCGCTTACCGGCCGCCAGCGAGGCCACCCGGCTGCTCTGCGCCGGCACGTACCTCGACGACGGATTCCGCGACGCGGTCATCGACCAGCTGTACGTCCACGAGGAGCGCTTCGCCGCCCCCTCCCTCGGCTACGACGCGAGCCGTGTCCTCGCCCACGCGCTGCGCGCCCGCCGCGTCGAACTCGCCTGGGCCGTCGGCATCCTCGCCCTCTGGATCGTCGCGATCCCCCTCACCAAGGGCCTGATCGCGCTCCTCGTCGTCCCCTTCCTGGTGCTCGGCATCGCCCGCTGGGTCCGCGGCACGTCCGCCACCACCCCCGTGTACCGGGTCGTCGCCGCGTTCCTGCTGCGCTGGTACGGGCGGCTGATGTTCCTCCAGTCCACGCTGTTCCTCCTCTACCTCGCCTCCGCCGACGAGGAGTCCGGAGAGTTCGGCGGGGACCTCCTCGCCGACACCACCGACTTCCTCGACCTCGCCGCCACCCTCACCTCCCAGGAGATCTGGGGCATCGGCAGGCTCGAGGTGTGGATCACCATCGCCGTACCGTTCCTCGTCGCCTGGGCGGTGGCCACCCAGCGCGGCCAGTTCGCCCGCGCGCTCACCCAGGAGCTGTCCCGCGAGCGCTTCGCCGACCAGCACTCCGACCCGGCCGAGGCCTCCGAGAGCGCCCGCTTCCGGCGACTGCGCGACCGGATCCGCGTCGAGCAGCACGCCCGGCTGGTCATGTACGGCTCCGACGACCCCTTCTGCGGCGCCGGCTCCCCGTACGAGCCCTGGTCGCTCTCCATCGAGCTGCGCCCCCGCAAGAACCTCGACGGCAAGACCCCCGAACCGCTCGACAACAGCACCGTCCTGCGGCACGTCGTCCCGCTCCTGGAAGCCCTGCGCGTGCCCGCCCCGCACGGCTCGCCGCAGCTCCAGGCCGCCGTACGGGACCGGCTGCGCGAGCTGGAGATCGACGAGGTCGTCTTCCTGCCCGTCGACGGACTGCCGGCCCGCACGGCCGCCCCGTACAGCCCCGAGGGCTTCGAGGCGCACCGCTCGGGCGCCGTCGAGGAGGGCGGCGAGACCCGCCGTCACTTCCTCCGCGTCCGGGTCGGCGGCTGGGGCGAGGAGATCGTCACCACGGTCTTCGTCCGCGTCCACACCCAGGGCGGCATGCTGATGCTGGAGGTCGCCCCGCACGTCCTGCGGCCCGTGAAGCCGCTCTACCGGTACGCCGACCGGATCGCCCACCGCTACCGGCACAACCACCACTTCGGCAAGGCGGTCTGGGCGCTCGGCCGGACCCCGCGCTCGGCCGGACAGGCCCTGATCACCGTCGGCCGCGCGCTCGGCCACCTGTGGCGGGTGCTCACCGCCGGCCACGCCAACGCGCTGCCCGAGGGCCCGTGGGTCTCCGTCCGGGAGCTGGGCTCCGACGACGAGGCCTCCCTCTTCCAGGAGATGGACGTCAGCCGCTACCTGAAGAGCGTGCAGGACCGGGTCGCGAACGGCGTGACGGTCGCCCTGCGCGAAGCCGGGTACGAGACGGCCGAGTTCGAGCAGAAGATCGTGCACGTCGCCGAGGGCGGCACGTTCATCGAGAACACCAAGGGGAACGTGACCGTCGGGCACCACAACACCGTCACCAACAAGACCTTCACCACTTCGACGACCGGAGGCGACCGTGGCTGACCACCCGGGCAACGGCATTCACGTCAACAACACCAGCGGCAACGTCACCATCGGCGACAACAACACCGTCACCAGCACCGTGCACGGCAGCCGGCCGGCCCGCGACCCGCAGCAGGAGGCTCTGCTCCAGGCCATCCGGCGGTTCCGCACCGACCTCGCGGGCGTCGTCCCCAGCGAGCAGACCGCCGCGCTCGACGCCGAACTCTCCGACGCCGAGGACGAGATCGAGGGCACCGGACGTGCGGGCACCGGCCGGCTGACCGCCCTGCGCCGCGCCCTCACGGACGCGGGCGCCGTGGCCGGGATCCTCGCCTCGGGCGTGGCCGTGGGGCAGGCCGTCGGCGCCCTGCTCGGAGGATGAGATGAGCGGGGCCCGCTGGAACGACGAGACGCAGAGCTGGGAGAGCTCGGAGAGCGGGGGAGCGACGGCGGACGCACCGGTGGCCCCGCCGGTCGCCGTCCCCGTCGCGCCGCCCCCTCCCCCTCCTCCGGCCTACGCCCCGGAGTACGTCCCCGAGTCCGGCGGCTGGGCCTACCCCGCGCCGCCCGCCCCGGCGGCGCGGCCCCGTCCGCGCGCCGCGCTGGCGGCGGGGGTGGCGGTGGCCGTGGTGGCGGCGGGGTCCGTCGGGGCGTGGCTTCTGTGGGGCGGGAAGGAGGGCGACGGTGGCGGCACGGTTGCGTCTCCGCCGGCCACGGTCTCGTCCCCGCCGGAGACGCAGTCCCCGACGACGTCGGAGCCCTCCTCGGCCCCGGCCCCGGCCCCGGCCCCGGAGGATGAGCCCCCGCCCGGCTACCGGGTCCAGCAGGACCTCAAGGGCTTCACGATCGCCGTGCCCGAGGGCTGGAACCGCACCGAGTCCGACCAGGGGGTGTTCTACAACGCGCCGGACGGGCGGAGCCTGGTCCAGGTCTTCGTCGTCCAGGAGCCGGGCCTGACGCCGTACGAGGCGTTGCGCGGGGCCTCCGAGGACGGCCGGGCCAACAAGCCGGGCTACCAGGAACTGAGCCTCGAACGGGTCGGCTCGGACGCGGCGGAACTGGTGTACGCGTACGACCGGGACGGCGGGCGGCGCAAGGTCGTCGACCGGGCGTTCGTGGCGTCGGACGGGAACCAGTACGCGATCCTGGCGGCGGGCCCGGAGCCGTCGTGGCCAAAGCAACGCGAGATCCTGAAGGTAGCCCTGGCGTCCTTCGAACCGGGCCAACACTGACCGCTGCGGGCACGCGCTCCGCAAGGGGCGGAGCCCACCCGCCCGGACGGCGCCCCGCCCGTTGTGGGCAATCGTTCCGCTGGGGCGGAACGGGTGGGCACAACGGAACGGCGCCCTTGCCGGCGCCCGAGGCTCCCGCGCCTGAACCCGCACCCCGAGTGACGGCGCACTGGTGGTGCGGGTCAGGGCGCGGAACGCGGAGGCGCCGCTGGGCGCGCCGTCCCGTGTGCCCACCCGTCCCGCCCCAGCGGGACGATTGCCCACA
>NZ_JBSHDU010000113.1:0-22672 GCF_053616475.1 Streptomyces sp. NPDC055815
CGGTTACATTCCGAACCCGGAAGCTAAGCCTTTCAGCGCCGATGGTACTGCAGGGGGGACCCTGTGGGAGAGTAGGACGCCGCCGAACAATCATTGTGGGAAAGCCCCGCACCTCATGGTGCGGGGCTTTTCTGCGTTCCGGGGCCATTCAGGCCGGCGCGGGGCTCAGGCCGGGGTGACCAGTTGGGTGTCGTAGGCCAGGATCACTGCTTGGACTCGGTCCCTGGTGCCGGTTTTGGCGAGGATGCGGCCCACGTGGGTCTTGACCGTGGATTCCGCCAGGTGGAGGCGTTCCGCGATTTCCGTGTTGCTCCAGCCCTTGCCGATGACCGTGAGGATTTCGCGTTCCCGGTCCGTGAGAGGGGCGAGGCGGGGGTCTTCCTCCGGGGCCTGGGGGGTCGTCGTCGGCGGGAGGTGGTGGATGTACGCGTCCAGGAGGCGGCGGGTCAGGCTCGGGGCGACGACCGCGTCGCCGGCGGCCACCGCACGGATGCCCGCGAGGAGTTCCTCCGGCTGGGCGTCCTTCACCAGGAAGCCGCTCGCGCCGGCGCGCAGGCCGTCGTACGCGTACTCGTCGAGGTCGAAGGTCGTGACGATCAGGATCCGGGTGCGGGCGCCCGCCGCGACGATGCGGCGCGTGGCCTCGATGCCGTCCAGGCCGGGCATCCGGATGTCCATCAGGACGACGTCGGGGTGGTACCGGTCGACCAGGCGGATCGCCTCGGTGCCGTTCGACGCCTCGCCGACGACCGTCATGTCGTCCTGGCTTTCGAGCAGCATGCGGAAGCCGAAGCGCTGCATCGGCTGGTCGTCCGCGATGAGAACGGTCGTCACGAGGGGGAGTCCTCCAGGGGAAGTCGGAGCCGTACGCGCCAGCCGTCGCCGGTCGGCAGCGGGCCGGTCTCGAGTGTGCCGTCGTAGCGGGCCGCGCGCTCGCGCATTCCTGCGAGACCGTGGCCCCGGCCGGGCAGTGGGGACGCCGTGCCCGTGTCGGTGACCAGGAGTTCCACGGCCTCTCGGTCGTACGAGAGGCGGACGGTGGCCTCCGCGCCGGTGCCGGCGTGCTTCAGGGTGTTCGTCAGGGCCTCCTGGAGGACCCGGTAGACCGTCAGTTGGGCGCCCGCCGCGAGGGTGGGGCTGCTGGCGGGAAGGTCGGCCCGGATCGGCAGGCCCGCTTTTCTCACGCCCTCGATGAGGGGTTCCAGGTCCGTCAGGGTCGGCTGGGGCGCGCGGGCCGCCGTCTCCTCGTCCTCGTGCAGGACGCTCAGGAGGCGGCGGAGCTCGGCGAGGGCCTGGCGGCTCGTCGTGCCGATGGCGTCGAGGGCCTGGGCGGCCCGCTCCGGGTTCTTCGCCGCCGCGTACCGGCCGCCGTCCGCCAGGCCGGTGATGACGGACAGGTTGTGGCCGATGATGTCGTGCATCTCCCGGGCGATCCGGGCCCGTTCGGCGGTGGCGGCGAGGCGGACCTCGTGCGCGCGGTCGTCCCTGCGGGAGCGGACCGCGATGCCGAGGAGCGCGACCAGCAGATACGCCCACAGGCTGGGGACGACGCGCTGGTCCCAGGACTCCGACTGGAAACGGACGGCGCCGGCGACCAGGGGCGGGGCGATCAGGGCCAGGGACCACAGGAGCGCGCGCGGCGGGCGGCTGAGGGCCAGGTGGTAGACGGGGAGCATCTGGAGGTACGAGGCCTGGAGGAAGGCCCCCGACGCGTCGCTGACGAGGGCCGCGCCGGCCATCACCGCCAGCGCTGCCATGGGGTGGCTGCGGCGCCAGTAGAGGGGGACGGCGAGCGCCAGGGTCACGGTGACGACGAGCCAGCCGGGGACGGACGGGTCCCGGGCCGTGTTCCGCCAGCCGTCCGCCGCGTCCACGAGCGCCGCGACCGTCCACACGGTGGTGAGCGTGGAGTCCCAGACCCAGGGGCGTGCCGCGTCGAAGGCCCGGGCGCGGGCCATGAGGTGTCGGGCGTACCGGCTCGGGCCCGTCGTGTCCGTCGTCACTCCGTCATCATCCCTGTACGTCGCGGCGCTTGAGCAGCAGCGCGGGGACGGCGAGCGCCGAGGCCGCCCACAGGAGCAGGGCCAGGAGGGCCGCGCCGGGCGAGGCCGCGCCGGGGAGCGGGGTCGCGGAGCCGAGGGCGCCGGCCGCCTGCGTGGGGAAGTACCGGACGACCGTGTCCATCGCCTCGTACGGGAGCATCCCGAGGATCTCCGGGACGATCAGGGCCCCGCCGACGAAGGCGCCGATCGCGCCCGGCACCGAGCGGAGGGCGGCGCCGAGGCCGAGGGCGATCAGGCCGAGGAGGGTGACGCCGGCGGCGTTGCCCGCGAGGGCGGCGAGGACGCCGTCGTCGGTGAGGGAGGCGGCCTGGTCGGTGTCGGAGAGGAAGACCTGGGCGGTGAGGAAGGTCAGCAGGGCGGTGAGGAAGGAGACGGCGAAGACCGTGGTCGTGTAGACCGCTGCCTTCGACCAGAGGACCGGGAGGCGGCGGGGGACTGCTGTCAGGGTGGCGCGGATCATGCCCGTCGCGTACTCGCCGGCGGTGACGAGGATGCCGAGGACGGCGAGGGCGATGCCGCCGAGCTGGGAGCCGTACAGGGTGAGGACGACGGTGTCGACGTCGGAGTCGCCGCCGTCGGAGGTGTACGTGGCGCCCATGAGGATGCCGACGCCGAGGAGGAGCGCGGCGGAGGTGAGGACGGTGATCCAGGTGGAGCGGACCGTCCACAGCTTGTGCCACTCCGAGCGGAGCACGCGCGCGTGAGTGAGGGACGGGGTGCTGGTCATGCGGGGGCTCCCTGGTATTCGACGGAGTCGCGGGTGAGGTCCATGAACGCCTGCTCCAGGGACGGGGCCTGCGGGGTGAGTTCGTGGAGGGGGACGGCGTGGGCCGCGGCGGCGCGGCCGATCTCGGGCGCTTCCAGGCCGGTGACGAGGAGGGTGTCCGGGGCCTCCGTGGTGATCCGGGCGCCGGGGAGGAGGGTGCGGAGGCGGTCCGCCTCCGGGGTGACGACCTTGACGCTCGCGCCGCCGGAGGTCCGGACGAGTGCGTCGACCGTGGTGTCCGCGAGGAGCCGGCCCTTGCCGATGACGATCAGGTGGTCGGCGGTGAGCGCCATCTCGCTCATGAGGTGGGAGGAGACGAGGACGGTACGGCCCTCGGCCGCCAGGTTCTTGAGGAGGGTGCGGATCCAGAGGACGCCCTCCGGGTCGAGGCCGTTGACCGGTTCGTCGAGGACGACGGTGCCCGGGTCGCCGAGGAGCGCGGCGGCGATGCCGAGGCGCTGGCCCATGCCCAGGGAGAAGCCCTTGACGCGCTTGTGGGCGACGTGGGTGAGGCCCGCCAGGGCGAGAACCCGCTCCACGCGGGCGCGTGGGATGCCGTGCGTGTGGGCCAGCGCCATGAGGTGGTGGTGGGCCGAGCGGCCTGGGTGCACCGCGCGGGCTTCCAGGAGGGCGCCGACGTGGGTGAGCGGGGCGCGGTGGTCGGCATAGGGGCGGCCGTCGACGGTGGCGTGGCCGCGGGTGGGGGCGTCGAGGCCGAGGATCATGCGGAGGGTGGTGGACTTCCCGGCGCCGTTGGGGCCGAGGAAGCCGGTGACGGAGCCGGGGCGGACGGTGAAGCTGAGGTCCTGGACGACGGTGGTGTCCCCGTACCGCTTGGTGAGGTTCTCTGCTCGGATCATGTCCTCGACGCTAGGGAGCGGGCGGGGGCCGGGCGTCGGACCTGGGGCGGGCGTGCGGGGGCGGGGGTGGTACCGGGGTACGACGGGGTGGCCATGGTCTCGGGGAAAAGGCCTTGTCACGGGGGTGCGGGGCTCGTCAGGATCGGCGGCATGGACTATTCGATACGCACCATCCGCGCCGACGAGTGGGAGAAGACCCGCGAGATCCGGCTGGCCGCCCTTCAGGACCCGGTCGCGCACCTGGCGTTCCTCGACACGTACGCGGACGCCGTCGAGCGGCCCGACGCGTTCTGGATCGAGCGTGCGGAGGGCGGGTCCGAGACCGGCGACGGGAAGGTGCGGCAGTTCGTCGCCGAGGCCCCGGACGGCAGCTGGGCGGGCACGATCACGCTGCTCGTGGAGCGGCCGTCGGACGAGGTGCGCTTCGGTGAGGCGGCGAAGGTCGACCAGACGCACATCGTGGGTGTGTACGTGCGTCCCGAGGCGCGGGGGACGGGGGCGATCGACGCGCTGTTCCGGGCGGGGGTGGAGTGGTCGTGGACGCTGCCGGAGCCCGTGATCGCGCGGGTCCGGCTGTACGTCCACGAGGAGAACGCGCGGGCCGCCGCCTTCTACCGGCGCTTCGGGTTCGTCGCGACGGGCGAGCAGGTCGCGGTGCCCGGGTCCGACACGGCGCAGGAGCTGGAGTACGAGTTCGTGCGGCCCTCGGTGGGTGCGGGTTCAGGCGCGGGAGCCTAGGCGCGGCTAGCGGCGCCGTTCCGTCGTGCCCACCCTCCCCCAAGCTCTCGGCTTCGCTCAAGCAGGGGGGACCCCCATCGCCCCGGCGGAACGATTGCCCATAACGGGCCAGCGTGTTTTCGCCTGCTCCTCGGAGCGCATCAGGGCCAGGGTCGGGAGGCCCTGGGTGTGGCCCGTCGCGAGGAGGTCCGGGAGCTGGGGGAGCGGGGCCACCGCGGCGACGTCGTCGAGGACGAGGGTCAGTGGTGGGTCGAGCCGACCGTCGGATGACCGTGCGGCCATGCGGCGGCCGTGCTCGACCACGCTTGCGGCGAGCGCCGTCAGGAGCGGCATCGCGCCGGGGTGGGTGCGGGGATCCTCGATCGCCTCGCCCACCAGGTAGAGCGTGCCCTGTTCGGCCAGGAAAGATGCGAGCGCCAGCGAATCAGTTCGATTCGGTACGCATGTCTCCCTGATGTGGATCGTCGACATGGCCGCGAGCGCACGGGCCGTCAGTTCCTGTGCCAGGCGGCGGCTTTCGGGGTGGGCGGTGAGCGCCGACTCCAGGAGGCCCGCCAGGCCCGAGGCGGCCTTCGGGTGGCTGCGGAGGATCCGTACGGGCTCGTGGGCGCCGGCTCCCTGCGCCCAGCGGTGGACCTGCCGGAAGGGGCGGCCGTCGACGGCGGCGGCGTGCAGCCAGCAGCGCAGCAGCGTCTCCGCGGTGTCGGCGGTGGCCGCGTCGAGGCGGGAGTGCGGGCGCACGGGGGCGAGCAGGGCGATCGCCCGTTCCTGCGCCACCGCCGGGTCCTCGCAGCCCTCGGACGGTGACCAGTGGAGCCGGGCGGGGGTGTCGCAGAGGTGGCCGGGGTCGTGGACGAGGACCGGGCCGAGTTTGCCGCGGGCGTCCTTGGTGGAGGACCAGACGTCGGGGTCGGAGGTGACGACGAGGACGGGGCCCTCGGCGTCCAGGACGGCCTGCACGGCGGCCGGGCGGCGGGCCTCAGGAGGGCCGTAGAGCGTGCGGGGGGTGGCTATGGGGGTGGGGGAGGGCGCCGGGGCCGGTACGGGGGCCGGTGCGTGCTCCTCCGAGGGGCGGCGGGGGGCCGGGGGAGCGGCGGGCTCTTCCTGGACGTCGGGGTCCTTCGGGCCGCGCTCGGGATCCTTACGGACCTCGGCGGCCCTCCGTACGCCCGCGTCTCTCCGTACGCCCGAGTCCTCCGGTACTTCCGTGTCCCTCCGTACGCCCGCGTCTCTCCGTACCCCCGTGTCCCTCCGTACGTCCCCGTCCTCCGGTTCCTCCGTGTCCTTCCCGGTGCGAGGCCTGGCGTACGCGCCCGCCCTTCGGTTCGCGCGGACCGCGCGCCAGCGGGTGACCGTGCCGAGGACGAAGATCGCGAGGACCATCAGGATCATCGCCTCGCCGATCAGCAGGCCCCAGAAGAGGCCGTACCCGGAGAGCTGGGTCGGCGGGGTGGCCGGCCAGGCGGCCGGGAGGTCCGTCGGGGCCGTCGCCAGGGCGCGCATGGCCGACGGGGTGCCCGTGAAGGCGACCCCCTGCGGCCAGGCGCCGTGGGAGAACAGGCCGGCGAGGCCCGTCGCCGTCCACACCAGGACCGTGAGGCAGAGGAGGAGGGCGAACAGGCTGAGGAGCAGCCCGTCGGAGATCCCTCCGCCTGCCTTCCGCGCGGGTTCCATCTACGCCACCGTCGACTGCGAAGTGCCGTTCATCTGCTGCTCGACGAGGATCGCCCGCTGTTCCGTCTCCCATTCGAGGTCGGGGTCGGTGACGGAGGACTCCGTCATGGCGCGGTCGGTGTAGACGAGCGGGCGTTCCTTCTCGGTGATGAGGTGTTTGACCACCTGCACGTTGCCGTTGACGTCCCAGACCGCGATGCCGGGGGTGAGGGTCGGGATGATCTCGACCGCCCAGCGGGGCAGGCCGAGGACCCGGCCGGTGTTGCGTGCCTCGTCGGCTTTCTGGGCGTAGATGGTCCGGGTGGAGGCCATCTTGAGGATCGCCGCCGCTTCCTTCGCCGCGGCGCCGTCGACGACGTCGCTGAGGTGGTGGACGACGGCGACGAAGCTCAGGCCGAGGCGGCGGCCGAACTTCAGCAGCCGCTGGAACAGCTGGGCCACGAAGGGGCTGTTGATGATGTGCCAGGCCTCCTCGACCAGGAAGATGCGCTTCTTCCGGTCGGGGCGGATCCAGGTGTGTTCCAGCCAGACGCCGACGATCGCCATGAGGATGGGCATGGCGATGGAGTTGCGGTCGATGTGGGACAGGTCGAAGACGATGAGCGGGGCGTCGAGGTCGATGCCGACCGTGGTCGGGCCGTCGAACATGCCGCGCAGGTCACCGTCGACGAGGCGGTCGAGGACGAGGGCGACGTCCAGGCCCCAGGCCCGTACATCGTCTATGTCGACGTTCATCGACTCGGCGGATTCCGCCTCGGGGTGGCGGAGCCGCTCCACGATGTCGGTGAGGATCGGCTGCCGGTCGGTGGTGTGCTCGGTGACGTACGCGTGGGCGACCTTGAGCGCGAAGCCGGAGCGCTCGTCGAGGCCGTGGCCCATCGCCACCTCGATGATGGTGCGGAGCAGGGCCAGCTGGCCCGTCGTGGTGATCGACGGGTCCAGGGGGTTGAGGCGGATCCCGGCGTCGTTGGCGACCATCGGGTCCAGGCGGATGGGAGTTATCCCCAGCTCCTGGGCGATGAGGTTCCATTCGCCGACGCCGTCCTCGCCCTGGGCGTCGAGGACGACGACCTGCCGGTCGCGGAAGCGGAGCTGGCGGAGCACGTACGTCTTCTCGAGCGCCGACTTGCCGTTGCCGGACTCGCCGAGGACCAGCCAGTGCGGGGCGGGGAGCTGCTGCCCGTACAGCTGGAAGGGGTCGTAGATGTAGCCCTTGCCGCTGTAGACCTCGCGGCCGATGATGACGCCGGAGTCGCCGAGGCCGGGCGCGGCGGTCGGCAGGTAGACGGCCTGGGCCTGCCCGGTGGAGGTGCGGACGGGCAGGCGGGTCGTCTCCACCTTGCCGAAGAGGAAGGCGGTGAAGGCTTCGGTGAGGACGGACAGCGGATCTCGCATGGGTCTGTGCCCCTTCGGCCCTAGCGGCGGATGCCGGTCGCGAACGGCAAGGTGTTCACAAAGGCCCGGTGGTGCTCGCGGTCGCACCACTCCAGCTTCAGATACGACTTGCCGGCGGAGGCCCTGATCGTGCGCTTGTCCCGGGCGAGGGCCTCGGGCGAACGCGACGACACCGTGATGTACCCGACGAGGTTCACTCCTGCCGCGCCGCTGGCGAGATCTTCACCCCGCTGGTCGAGCCGGCCGTGGGCGGCGATGTCGCGCGGGTCGACCGTGCGGTTCATCTTGGCGGCGCGGCTGGCGTCGGCCTCGTCGTTGGTCTTCTCGGTGAGCATGCGCTCGATGGCGACCTCGGTGGGCTCCAGGTCCATGGTGACGGCGACCGTGCGGATGACGTCGGGGGTGTGGACGAGGAGCGGGGCGAGGAAGTTGACGCCGACCGGGGTCATCGGCCACTCCTTCACCCAGGCGGTGGCGTGGCACCAGGGGGCGCGGGTGGAGGACTCGCGGGTCTTGGCCTGGAGGTACGTCGGCTCCATGGCGTCGAGTTCGGCGGGCCAAGCGTTTCGTTTCGTCATGGCCTGGATGTGGTCGATGGGGTGGTCCGGGTCGTACATGGAGTGCACGAGGGACGCGAGGCGGGACTGGCCGAGGGGCTGGCGGACGCGGATGTCGGCCTCGGCGAGGCGGGCGCAGATGTCGGTGAGCTCGCGGGCCATGACGACGGCGAGGCCGGCGTCGCGGTCGAGCTTGCGGGCGCCGGAGGCGTGCCGGGCGGCGCGGGCCATGGCGTTGGCCTCGGCGGCGAGCTCGCGGGTGTAGTGCATGCAGGCGACGAGGTAGGCGCGGTGCTGCTCGCTGGAGGTGGAGACCATCGACTGGAGCTGGTCGTACGACTCCTGGAGCCACGCGGGCGCGTGCGGGTCGCCGCGCTGGCCGACGTCCTTGGCGTGGGCGTCGGGGTCGGCGGGGAGGGTGCGGGCGAGCATCTGGAGGCGGGTGACGAAGCCGTCGCCGTTGGCGACGTGCTTGAGGAGGGTGCCGAAGCGGTCGACGAGGGCCTCCTGGTCCTCGCTGTCGCGCAGGCCGACGCCGGGGCCCTCGATCTCGATGGCGGCGGTGACGGTGCGGCGGTCGGCGTGCAGGAGGACGGCGATCTCGTCCGGGCCGAAGGGGGCGGCGAGCCAGCCGACGCGGCCGATGCCGGGGGGCGGGCCGACCTCGACCTCGCGGCCGTCGAGGCGGGTGCCGGCCTCGACGGTGCCGGAGCGGTAGGCGGTGCCGCGCTTGAGCATCCGCTTGTAGCTGCGGTTGATCTCGAACCACTTGTAGAAGGTGCGGCCCTTGTACGGGAGGTACACGGCGGCGATCGCGAGCATGGGCAGGCCCGCGAGGAGCGCGATCCGCAGGGGGAGGGCGGGGACGAGGAGTCCGCTCATCATGCCGAGGAAGGCGCCGACGATGATCAGGGCGATCTCGCCGGTCTCGCGGTTCTTGCCGATGATCGCGTTCGGCCGGGCGCGGCCGACGAGATACGTGCGGCGGGGCGCGACCGGCTGGGACTGGGTCGTCAACGCCCTGCACCTCCAGAGTTCTTGCGGTTGCTGTGCGGGGTACCCGCGGTGGGACTGCTGCTACGGGGCGGGGGCGTCGAGCCGCCGGTGCCGCCGCCTCCGCCGCGGCTGCTGTGGGCGGCCATGCCGCCGGAGACGGCGTTGGCGGGGCGGGGGGCGGAGCCCTGGGAGCCTCCGCCTCCGCTGTCGCGGGTGCTGTGGGTCTTGATGCCCTGCGAGACGAGGGAGGCGGGGGAGGAGATGACGGCGGCGGCCGCGTTCTCTCCGGCGCGGTGGAGGCGGTTGTTGCGGGAGGCGGCGATCTCGTCGCCGAAGCCGGGGACGAAGCGGTAGATCATCGCGGAGGCGAAGATCGCGAGCAGGATGATCGAGAGGCCGGACACGACGGCGGAGACCGAGTCGGGGCCGGTGCCGGAGGAGAGGGCGCCGGCCAGGCCGAGGACGATCACGATGATCGGCTTGACCAGGATGATCGCGATCATGATGCCGGCCCAGCGGCGGACGTGGCTCCACATGTTCTTGTCGACGAGACCGGAGTAGACGACGACGCCGAGGAGTGCGCCGACGTACAGCAGGACGGCGCGGAGGAACAGCTCCAGGTAGAGCACGCCGGCGGCGATCACGGTCACCAGGGACACGATGATCAGCATGATGGGGCCGCCGCCGATGCTGTCGCCCTTCTGGAGGGCCTGCTTGAAGCTGCCGAAGAAGATGTCGGTCTGCTGGCCGGTGCCGGAGGCGATGACCTCGGTGATGGCGTCGGTGGCGTTGACGACGGTGTAGAGGATCAGCGGCGTGAACGCGGAGGCGAGGACCGTCAGCCAGAGGAAGCCGATGGCCTCGGAGAGGGCCGTGGTGAGGGGGACGCCGCGGACGGCCCGCTTGGCGACGGCGAGGAGCCAGAGGAGGAGGGTGAGGAAGGTGGCGGCGGCGAAGACGATCGCGTACCGGCCGAGGAACTCCAGGTTGGTGAAGTCGACGTCGGCGGTGTCTTTGACGGCCTTGGAGAGGTAGTCGATGGTCGCGACGGCGGCGTCGGCGAAGCCGCGGGCGAGGGAGGAGAGGGGGTCGAGGGCGGTGGGGTCGGCGACGGGAGCCTTGTCGGCTCCGCCGCCGGCCTGTCCCTTCTCGCAGTACTCGCGGGCCTGCCCCACGATGAGCGCGCAGGGGTTGTCGCTGCTGCTCGGTGAGGGCGTGGGCGTCGCCGGGGGCGGTGTGGGTGCCGCCTGGGCGTTGGAGGCGAGCAGGAGCGGTGCGCTGAGGAAGGCGACGGCGAGTGCGGCCGTCGCGCGACCCGCCAGGCTTCGGCTAGCGGGCATAGGTGAACCCTCCGTATCCCTCGACGGCCGTGGCGATCTCGTCGGCCGTGGAGGCGCGGTTGTCCCCGTTGACCGGGGTGGGGCCCTCGTTCTGCGTGGAGGACTCCACGCGCCAGTCGCCCCCGACCCACTTGAGCTTCTCCGTGATGGTGAACCAGGTGGACGTGACGGGCTTGGTCGAGCCGGGGCCGGCGAGGCCGACCAGGCCGGTGCACCAGACCTCGACGGTCGCGGACGTGTCCGTGTAGTCGCGGACCTTGGTGCCGACCGGGATGGTCCGGGACACGAAGGTCAGGCCGGAGGGCGCGGCGCCGTTCGCGTCGAGCCCGATGCTCGCCAGGAAGTCGGCCGTGTACGAGGCGTCCAGCCGCTTCACGAGGTCGTCCGCGATCGCGGGGTCGTGGATGGTGCGGACGATCTGCTCCCGGGGACCGGCCTGGAACATGTCGATCGACCCCAGCGCCACCGCGTAGTTCGTCGCCGCGCTCTGGGCGCCCTGGTCGTCGTGGGCGTAGCCCGTGGGGATCTGGCCGTTCTTGCCGGTGACCGGGCGGACGCCGGTCGCGGCGGTGGGGGCCGTCCTGCCCGGGGTGCCGGCGCGGGCGCCGTTCGTGGCGGCCGGTTCGCCCTCGCCGCGGTTGGCGAAGGCGATGGCGGCGACGAGGAGCACCACCACGCCCACGACCGTGATGAGGGATCGGGAGCTGCGGACGGGGCGGCGGGCGCCGCCGTAGACGTCGCCGCTGTTGCCCTCGGGCAGGCGGGTCCGGGTCTGGCCCGAGCCGCCCACGCCGCCGAAGCTGTCGTGCTCGTCGCCGGGGCTCATGCCGGGTACGCCCCCTCACTCGTTCGCGGGTACGGCCGTGCTTCAACATGACTGGGCATCAGGGAACGCATTCTCAGGAGGGTCGGGTCCGACGGGAGATCAGACGGCCATCCCGTACACGATGGTGAACAGCGTCCCCAGCGATCCGATGATGAAGACGCCGGTCAGACCGGCGACGATCAGGCCCTTGCCCTGTTCCGCGCTGAACGTGTCGCGGAGGGCGGTCGCGCCGATGCGCTGCTTGGCCGCTCCCCAGATGGCGATGCCGAGGCAGAGCAGGATGGCCACGGCCATCACGACCTCGATCATCACCTTGGCCTCGTTGCCCAGGCTCCCGAAAGGTCCCCAGTTCGGGGCGATTCCACCGATGATGGTGGTGATGTCGCCCTTCTCGGCCGCCAGGTACATGTAACTCACCGCCCCTGTTGGGTACTTGGTTCCCCCTGCCGGACGGCATGGGTCATCGCCCTATCTTCGCTGATGAAACCGCTCACGTGTGACGGCTTGACGGCTCTCTTTACCCGATCCCCGCACACTTGACCGATCTGACCGTCTTGACCTGCGGCGGTATGGCCGGTTTCCATGCGAAGAAGCGTATGGTCACTCTGTGTATCACGGAGAGTGACTCCGGGCAATGATTGTCGTTGTTGCACTCTTGGGGCGGCGTCGGGCGACACCTAGACTGGCGGCCCTGGCGTACTGCCATGAGCCGAGGGGTGGTTGACGGTGCGTAGGGCCGGCAAGGCGTGGCTGGTGGGCGGGGGGGCGCTGGGCGCCTGCCTCGGCTTTGTCGCGCTGCTCGTCATCGGTACGTACTCCGCGGCCGCCGGGATCGCCGGCGGCACGTCCGGCAAGGGTGGGGCCGTCGGGCTCGCCAAGGGGGCCGTGCCCGCGCTCTACCAGGGGCTCGTGCAGCGGTGGGGGAATCTCTGCCCCGCCATCAACCCGGCCCTGCTCGCCGCCCAGCTCTACCAGGAGAGCGGCTGGAACCCGCGGGCGATCTCCCCGGCCGATGCCCGCGGCATCGCCCAGTTCATCCCCGGCACCTGGGCCGGTCACGGCATCGACGGCGACGGGGACGGCGACCGGGACATCTGGGACCCGCAGGACGCCATTCCGTCCGCCGCCTCGTACGACTGCGAGCTCGCCGGATACGTGAAGGACGTGCCCGGCGACCCGGCGAACAACATGCTGGCCGCGTACAACGCGGGCGCGTACCGGGTGATCAAGCACGGCGGAGTGCCGCCCATCAGCGAGACGCAGAACTACGTCCGCATCATCCGGTCCCTGGAGAAGAGCTTCGCCCGGCCGGTGGGCCGTGTCGCGCCCTCGCAGCAGGCCGCGGCCGCCATCCACTACGCCCAGCAGAAGCTGGGCACCCCGTACCTCTGGGGCGGTACGGGCACGGCCGCGGAGGGCGGGCGGTTCGACTGCTCCGGGCTCACCCAGGCCGCGTACGACAGCGTCGGCGTGCAGCTGCCGCGCGTCGCCAACGACCAGTACAACGCCGGACCGCACCCCAGCCGGAACGAATTGCTCCCGGGCGACCTCGTGTTCTTCTCGGACGACCTGACCAACTCGCGGGCCATCCGGCACGTCGGCATCTACGTCGGCGGCGGCTACATGATCGACGCCCCGCGCACCGGCGCGGTGATCCGCTTCGACCGGATCGACACCCCCGACTACTTCGGTGCCACCCGGGTCACCAAGGAGGGCGCGGCGGCGCTGCCCACCCATCTGCCGCAGGCGTAGCGGCAGGAGACGGGCCGTCGGGTCGCCTTCGGGCTTATCGGGCATGGCTGGAACTCTCCGTCATGCACAGGCCCTGAGCTGCGGTGAACCGTCACTCTTCGATAACGTCGGCGTGATCCACCGGAGAGAGCGGAACGTGCGCCTCAGGCGGTTCGTTCCCTGATCCGACCGCTCTGACCACGGGGGTTGGAAACCAGACACGAGAGCAAGGGGCCGCAGCAGATGGCTGGACTCGCATCGGACGGCTCGAACCCCGATGTCGGCCTGCTCTACGACATCAACGGACTGGCCAAGGCCGCTCCGCCGTGGTTCGACCGCGTCATGGAGTTCGTCGGCGAGTACGGGATCGTGCTCGCGATGGTCCTCGTCGTGCTCTGGTGCTGGTGGAGCGTCCGCCGGCGCGGCACCCTCGGCGACTCCGTCTCGGCCGTCGCCGGCCTCGTCTGGGCCCCGCTGGCCGCCGGCATCGCCCTTCTCGTCAACATTCCCATTCGGGGATTCGTCGAGCGTCCCAGACCCTTCAAGGACCACGAGGGGCTTGAGGTCCTCATCGACGGGAAGACCGACTTCTCCTTCGTCAGCGACCACGCCACCCTCGCGATGGCCCTCGGCGTCGGCCTCTTCGTCGCCCACCGCAGGTTCGGTCTCGCCGCCATCGGCCTCGCCCTCGCCGAGGGCTTCGCCCGCGTCTACATGGGCGTCCACTACCCGACCGACGTGATCGGCGGCTTCGCCCTCGGCACCGCCGTGGCGCTGCTCCTGGCGCCCGTCGCGCTCGCCCTGCTCACGCCCGTCGTCTCCGCCGTCGCCCGCTCCGGCCGCGGCGGCCGGCTCGTCCGCTCCCGCCGCGCCGACACGGCGCGCCACCCCGAGGCCGTCGGCATCCCCGAGCCCCGGCTCGGCGGCCCCGCCACCGGTACCGGCCAGAACGACCTGGCCGCCTAGGACCCGCTCGTACGGAGGTGCTCCGCGGCGTCCGAACGGGCCTTGTCGCGGGATCTGCGGGCCGGGCCGATCCAGCCACAGCTGCACCGTGCCAGCGCGAACGAGCCGCGCTCCGTCGTCGTCGTGGTGTGGGGGGATGCCTGCGCCTGCACCCCACCACGGTACTGCGCGTGACGGCACGCCCCGACCGTCGTTATGCGGATCGGGTGTCCCCCGGCCCGCGGGCCCGGGGCAGGGCGGGTCCCGGGCAAACAGCGGTGAGGCGTTGGGGGTTGGCGGCGATGGTGGTGCAGCGGTACGGGCGTGCGCACGGTCTCGGTCGCGGGGCGGTCACCGTCACCGCCGTCCTGTTCGGCTCGCTCGTCGGGACGGCCGCGCTTGCCGGCTGCGCCGCCCCCGACGACCCGAAGCCGGCGGGCGACCCCGCCCTCACCGTACGGAACGCCGCCGACGCCCTCGCGAAGGCCGGCACCTCCAAGGCGAGCACCTCCATGGAGATGGCCACCGGCGGGACCCGGGTCACCATCCGGGGCGAGGGCGGCTACGACTTCCGGCGCCGCACCGGGCGCCTCCAGGTGCTGCTGCCGAAGGACCCGGCCGGGGCGAGCGAGCACCGGCCGATCACCGAGCTCCTCACCCCCGGCGCGCTGTACATGAAGAACCGGGGCGCGGGCGTCCCCGCCGACAAGTGGGTACGGGTCGACACGACCACCCTCGACGACGGCAACCTCGTCACCGGCGGCGCCACCGATCCGGCCGCCGCGGCCGAGCTGCTGCGGGGCGCCCAGGAGGTCACGTACCTCGGCGAGGTCGAGCTGGCAGGGGTGAAAGTCGGCCACTACCGGGGGGTCGCCGACATCGCCCGCGCCGCGCGGGCCGCCTCGCCGCAGCTGCGCGGGGCGCTCGCCGCGGCGGCGAAAGGGTTCGCCAAGGACACCGTGCCGTTCGACGCGTACCTCGACGCGGAGGGGCGGCTGCGGAAGGTCCGCCACCAGTTCAGCTTCAGCAACCAGGGCCGGACGGTCGCGGTCGCCTCGACGACCCTGCTGTACGGCTTCGGGGTTCCCGTCGAGGTGACGCTCCCGGACCGCCGGGACATCTACGCCGGGAAGATCAAGGCCTGACCCGGCCCGGTGGCGGCGCGGACCATCGGCAAATGGTCCGGACGTGTCATGCGCGGTGCGTGGCCCCGTCCCTACGCTGGGAGACCGCTGGGAGACCGACGCCGGCAGGAAGAGGTGGATGCGCGTGGCCCCGCCCGGTACAGCAACCGTGCCCGCAGACCCGGACTGCGTCGCCCTCGCCGAGATCGAGCTGTGCGGCGAGCTGATCATCGCGGCATCGGCCGCGGACGGGGAACGCCTCAGCGCCGACCGGATCGACGAGGTGCTGCGGGTGGCGGCGGAAAGGGCCTCGTCCGGGCCGGACGCCTGAGGGCCGGGCCGGGTAGGGCAGGGCGCCGTGGGCCGGGTGCGGTGGGCCGGGCGCGGTGGGGCCGGGTGCGGTGGGCCGGGTGCGGTGGGGCCGGGTGCGCCGAGGGCCGGGTGCCGTGGGCCGAGCGCGGTGGGGCCGGGCGCCGAGGGCCGGGCGCCGAGGGCCGGGTGCCGTGGGGCCGGACGCCGTGGGGCCGGACGCCGTGGGGTCAGGCGCCGTGGGGTCGCTCGCGGGCGGGCCCACGCCGGCGCCTTCGCGGGCGGGCCGCGTGCTCGGCCCGCCCCGCCCCCTCCGTCAGGTGCGCAGCATGCGGGCGATGGCCTTGGTGGCTTCCTCGACCTTTTCGTCGATGCCCGAGCCGGTGGCCGCCGCGTCCGCGACGCAGTGGCGCAGGTGCTCCTCCAGGAGCTGGAGGGCGAAGGACTGGAGCGCCTTCGTCGAGGCGGAGACCTGCGTGAGTATGTCGATGCAGTAGACGTCCTCGTCGACCATCCGCTGCAGACCCCGGATCTGGCCCTCGATCCGGCGGAGCCGCTTGAGGTGCTCGTCCTTCTGCTTGTGGTAGCCGTGCACGCCGTGCCCGTGGTCGGCCGCCTCGACGGCCTCGACGGTCTCGACGGCCTCGGGGGTGACCTGGTCCGCCTCGGTGGTCGTCATGGCGTCCTCCCGTTGTCCAATAAGGGGGTGTATACCCCTCGTGGGTATATGGTACCGATCCCCGCCGATCCGGGCGGGGGCCCGTGCAGTTCACTGTGCCTGATGGGCGACACTGAGAGACGCCGGTTAGCCGTGGCCGGATGATGCGCCTAGCATCAGCCTGACCGAAACCCAGCACCCCGAGGACCTCACGTGCGATTTCGTCTGACCCCCAGGGAGACGAGCTTCTACGACATGTTCGCCGCGTCCGCGGACAACATCGTCACGGGCTCGAAGCTCCTGATGGAACTGCTCGGAGCGGAGCCTTCCGCCCGGGCCGAGATCGCGGAGCGGATGCGGGCAGCGGAGCACGCCGGTGACGACGCCACCCACGCGATCTTCCACCAGCTGAACTCCTCCTTCATCACGCCGTTCGACCGCGAGGACATCTACTCCCTCGCTTCGTCCCTCGACGACATCATGGACTTCATGGAAGAGGCCGTCGACCTGGTCGTCCTCTACAACATCGAAGAGCTCCCCAAGGGTGTCGAGCAGCAGATCGAGGTCCTGGCCCGGGCGGCGGAGCTGACCGCCGAGGCCATGCCGAACCTGCGGACGATGGCCAACCTCACCGAGTACTGGATCGAGGTCAACCGGCTCGAGAACCAGGCGGACCAGATCCACCGCAAGCTGCTCGCCCACCTCTTCAACGGCAAGTACGACGCCATCGAGGTGCTGAAGCTCAAGCAGGTCGTGGATGTGCTGGAAGAGGCGGCCGACGCCTTCGAGCACGTGGCCAACACCGTGGAGACCATCGCGGTCAAGGAGTCCTGAGCTTCGTGGACACCTTCGCTCTGATCGTGACCATCGGTGTCGCGCTCGGCTTCACGTATACGAACGGCTTCCACGATTCCGCCAACGCCATCGCCACCTCGGTGTCGACCCGGGCGCTGACCCCCCGGGCGGCGCTCGCCATGGCGGCGGTCATGAACCTCGCCGGTGCCTTCCTCGGCAGTGGCGTCGCGCACACCGTCAGCAAGGGTCTGATCGAGACCCCGACGGGCAACTCGGGGATGGGCATCCTCTTCGCCGCGCTGCTCGGTGCGATCGTCTGGAACCTGGTCACCTGGTACTTCGGTCTTCCCTCGTCCTCCTCGCACGCCCTGTTCGGCGGCATGGTGGGCGCGGCGCTCGCGGGTGGCACGCAGGTCATCTGGTCGGGTGTCCTGGAGAAGATCGTCATCCCGATGTTCCTCTCGCCGATCGTCGGCCTCATCGCCGGTTACCTGGTGATGACCGCGATCCTGTGGATGTTCCGCAAGGCGAACCCGCACAAGGCCAAGCGCGGCTTCCGTATCGCGCAGACCGTCTCGGCGGCCGGCATGGCGCTCGGCCACGGCCTCCAGGACGCTCAGAAGACCATGGGCATCGTGGTGATGGCCCTGGTCATCGGTGACGTGCAGAGCGCGGACGCGCCGATCCCGGTGTGGGTGAAGATCGCCTGCGCCGTGATGCTCTCGCTCGGTACGTACGCGGGCGGCTGGCGGATCATGCGGACCCTCGGTCGCAAGATCATCGAGCTGGACCCGCCGCAGGGCTTCGCGGCGGAGACGACCGGCGCGTCGATCATGTTCCTGACGGCGTTCGTCTTCAAGGCGCCGATCTCGACGACGCACGTCATCACCTCCGCGATCATGGGCGTCGGCGCGACGAAGCGGGTCAACGCGGTCCGGTGGGGTGTCGCCAAGAACATCGTCCTGGGCTGGTTCATCACGATGCCGGCCGCGGGAATCGTCGCCGCGCTGAGTTACTACGTGATCAAGCTGATCTTCGGCTGACGGACGGCGGCAACCGGCGTTGCTTAAGCCGGTCTTGCTGACGCTCGGCCGGGAAAAGAGTGTGGGCCCGGCTCCCCTGTGGGGGAGCCGGGCCCTTCGTCTTACGGTGGCACCGCCATGCAGCACCGTAGGACGGCTTTATCCGAAGCGGCCGGAGATGTAGTCCTCGGTCGCCTGGACGCTCGGGTTGGAGAAGATGCGCTCGGTGTCGTCCAGCTCGATCAGCTTGCCCGGCTGGCCGACGGCCGCCAGGTTGAAGAAGGCCGTACGGTCCGAGACGCGGGCGGCCTGCTGCATGTTGTGCGTCACGATGACGATCGTGAAGCGCTCCTTCAGCTCGCCGATCAGGTCCTCGATGGCGAGGGTGGAGATCGGGTCGAGGGCGGAGCAGGGCTCGTCCATGAGGAGGACGTCGGGCTCGACGGCGATCGCGCGGGCGATGCACAGACGCTGCTGCTGGCCGCCGGAGAGGCCGGAGCCCGGCTTGTTCAGGCGGTCCTTGACCTCGTTCCAGAGGTTGGCGCCCTTGAGGGACCGCTCGACGATGTCGGCAAGCTGCGACTTCTTGTAGTTGCCGTTGAGGCGCAGGCCCGCCGCCACGTTGTCGAAGATCGACATGGTGGGGAAGGGGTTCGGGCGCTGGAAGACCATGCCGACGGTGCGGCGCACGGCGACGGGGTCGACGTTCGTTCCGTACAGGTTCTCGTCGTCCAGCATCACCTTGCCCTCGACGCGGCCACCGGGGGTGACCTCGTGCATGCGGTTCAGGGTGCGCAGGAAGGTGGACTTGCCGCAGCCGGACGGGCCGATGAAGGCCGTCACGGAGCGGGGCTCGACGGTCATCGAGATGTCGTCGATCGCCTTGTGGGCGCCGTAGTAGGCGGAGAGGCCGCTGACGTCGATTCGCTTGGCCATGTGAATCACTTCCTTAGTGCCGCCACGCGGCGTTAGCCGCATGTCAGATGCTTAGCGGCCGGTCTTCGGGGCCTTCCAGCGGGCGATGCCGCGGGCCACCAGGTTGAGGATCATGACGAAGGCGATCAGGACGAGCGCGGCGGCCCAGGCGCGGGCCACGGCGGCGTCGGTGCCGACCGCGTACTGCTCGTACACGTAGAGCGGCAGGGAGGACTGGGCGCCTTCGAAGGGGTTCGGGTTGATGAGCTTCGTACCGAACACGAGGAGCAGGACCGGGGCCGTCTCACCGGTGATGCGGGCGACCGCGAGCATGACGCCCGTGGTGATGCCGCCGATCGCGGTGGGCAGGACCACCTTCAGGATCGTGCGCCACTTGGGGATGCCGAGGGCGAGGGAGGCCTCGCGGAGCTCGTTCGGGACGAGCTTGAGCATCTCCTCGGTGGAGCGGACCACGACCGGCATCATCAGGATGGCGAGGGCCATCGCGCCGGCGAAACCGGAGGGACCGAAGCCCAGGATCAGGTTCCAGGTGGCGAGGATGAAGAGGCCGGCGACGATCGACGGGATGCCCGTCATGACGTCGACGAAGAAGGTGACCGCCTTGGCGAGCTTGCCGCCGCCGCCGTACTCGACGAGGTAGACGGCGGTCAGGAGGCCGATCGGCGCGGCGATCACGGTCGCGATGCCGACCTGCTCGATGGTGCCGAGCAGCGCGTGGTAGACGCCGCCGCCCTCTTCGGCGTCGAGGACGCCGTTCATCGAGTGGGTCAGGAAGTACGGGCTGAGTGCGTCCATGCCCTTGCTGATCGTGACCCAGGCGAGGGAGAGCAGCGGGATCACGGCGAGGATGAAGCACACCCAGACGAGGCTGGTGGCGACGCGGTCCTTGGCCTGGCGGCGGCCTTCGACCTTGGTGGTCACGGCGAAGGTGACGAGGACGAAGAGCAGCGCGGCGATCAGGCCCCACTGGACCTTGCTGTGCCAGCCGGCGCCGAGGCCGATGCCGATGCCTCCGGCGATCGAGCCGACGGCGATGGCGGCCGGGGTCCAGCGCGGGAGCCGGGCGTGCGAGAGGGGTGCGCGGCGCGGGGCGGCCGCGACGGGACGGTCCTGTATGGCGTGGCTCATGCCGCTGCCCCCGAGTACTCCTTGCGGCGGCCGATGATCCAGCGGGCGGCGCCGTTGACCAGCAGGGTGATGACGAAGAGGACGAGGCCGGAGGCGATCAGGGCGTCACGGCCGAACTCGTTGGCCTCGTTGAACTTGGCGGCGATGTTCTGCGCGAAGGTGCCGCCGCCCGGGTCGAGCAGGTGGCCCGAGAGGACGAAGCTGGGGGAGAGGACGACGGCGACGGCCATCGTCTCGCCGAGTGCGCGGCCGAGGCCCAGCATGGAGGCGGAGATGATGCCGGAGCGGCCGAAGGGCAGCACCGACATGCGGATGACCTCCCAGCGCGTCGCGCCGAGGGCGAGCGCGGCTTCCTCGTGCATCTTCGGGACCTGGAGGAAGACCTCGCGGGTCACGTTGGTGATGATCGGAAGGATCATGATCGCCAGCAGGATGCCCACGGTGAAGAGGTTGCGGGCGACGCCGTCGCTGGCCTTGTCGAAGATGTACGTCCAGCCCAGGTACTCGTCGAGCCACTTGTTGAGGCCGTCCAGGTACGGGACGAGCAAGATCGCGCCCCAGAGGCCGTAGATGATGCTGGGCACGGCGGCGAGCAGGTCGACGACGTACGCGAGCGGCTTGGCCAGCTTGCGCGGGGCGTAGTGCGAGATGAAGAGGGCGATCCCGATCGCGACGGGCACGGCGATGAGCATCGCGATGACCGAGGAGACGAGGGTGCCGAAGGCGAGGACGGCGATGCCGAAGACCGGCGGGTTGTTCGCCGGGTTCCACTCGAAGGTGGTGAAGAAGTTCGTGCTGTCCTCCGAGATGGCGAGGACGGCACGGTAGGTGAGGAAGACCGCGATCGCGGCCATGATCACGAGGAGGGTGATGCCGGAGCCTCGGGACAGGCCGCTGAAGATGCGGTCCCCGGGGCGGGTCGCGCTCTTGGCGCGCCGGCTCCTCTGTATGTCAGGTGTGGTGGTAGCCATCTCTGCTTCTCCGGTCTGCGGGGCCTGTACTGCTGTACGGGTCCCTGGCGGCGGTGCACCGGATGCCGGGGCCGGCCCCTCCACGGGAGGTGAGGGGCCGGGCCCGGCCGGGGATCAGGACAGGGTGGGGACGATCGCGCGGACCTTGGCCGCGATCTCGGCCGGGAGCGGGGCGTAGCCGGCGTCGGAGAGGACCTTCTGGCCCTCCTCGCTGGCGGTGTAGGTGAGGAACGCCTTCAGGGTCGGCAGGGTCTCCGCCTTGTTGCCCTTGTCGCAGGCGATCTCGTACGTGACCAGGGTCAGCGGGTAGGCACCCTCGGCCTTGGTGGTGTAGTCGAGGGAGAGGGCCAGGTCGCTGCCGGTGCCCTTGACCTTGGCGGCGGCGATGGCCTTCGAGGCGTTCTCGGTGGTCGCGGCGACCGGGGCGGAGGCGCCGGTGTTGATGCTGACCGTGGAGATCTTGTTCGCCGTCGCGTAGGAGAGCTCGAAGTAGCCGATGGAGCCTTCGGCGTCCTTGACCGCGGTGGCGACACCGGAGGAGCCGTTGGCGGCCTGGCCACCCGGGGCGGGCCACGACTTCGTCTTCGGGTCGTACTTCCAGTCGGCCTTCGCGGTGGCCGAGAGGTACTTGCCCAGGTTCTGCGTGGTGCCCGACTCGTCGGAGCGGTGGAAGGCCTGGATCGTGGTGTCGGGGAGCTTGGCGCCCGGGTTCAGCTTGGCGATGGCCGGGTCGTTCCACTTGGTGATCTTCGTGTCGAAGATCTTGGCCAGCGTGGGGGCGTCCAGGACCAGGTTGTCCACACCGTCCAGCTTATAGCCGATGGCGATCGGGCCGCCGACCATGGGCAGGTTGACGCCCTTGCCGCCCTTGCAGATCTTCTGCGACTCGGCGACCTCTTCGTCCTTGAGGGCGGAGTCGGAGCCGGCGAAGGTCACCTGGCCCTGGTTGAACTTGGTGATGCCGCCGCCGGAGCCGATGGCCTGGTAGTTGACCTCGACGCCGGAGCACGCGGCCTGGAAGTTCTTGACCCACAGGTCCATCGCGTTCTTCTGCGCGCTGGAGCCGGCGGCCAGGAGCTGGCCCTTCGCGCCGTCGCACGCGATGTTCGACGCGGCGGCGGAGGTCTTGGTGCCGCCGTCCTTGGTCGGGGTGTCCGTGTTGTTGTCCGAGCCACACGCCGAGAGGACGAGCGCACCGGAGACGACGAGGGCACCGATCGCGGAGGCGCGAAGCCCGTTCTTACGCGAAAGCTTCACTTTCGGGTGTTTCCTTCCAGAAGCCGCCTTGTCGCGGACCGTATGTGTCCTGACCGTTCTACGGCGGCGTGTGTCGGTTGGTCGGTGCGTCGTTGTGCTCCGTGCACCGTGTACGGCCGAAATTAGGCAGAACAGGTGAAGCGGTCTGCGGGGGAGGGTGAACGGGAAGTGAACCGTGCCGGAAGCCCGGGTGCGGGCGCCTTGGGCGGCGGGCGGCGGGGGCGGGCCCGCCGTCGGGGGCCCGCGGCGTTGCGGGCCCGCACCGCGCCCGTTGTGGGCAATCGTTCCGCTGGGGCGGAACGGGTGGGCACAACGGAACGGCGCCCCTGCCGGCGCCAGAGGCTCCCGAGCCTGAACCCGCACCCACGGTGACGGCACGCTCGGGGTGCGGGTCCAGGCGCGGAACGCGGAGGCGCCACGAGAGGGCGCCGTCCCGTGTGCCCACCCGTCCCGCCCCAGCGGGACGATTGCCCACACGGGCGGGGCGCGGGCCCACAACGGGCGGAAGCGCGCCCACAACGGGGGGATTCAGTGGTGGGATTTTGTGAGGGCTTCGTCCAGGAGGGTGCGGTCGCGGGGTT
>NZ_JBSHDU010000114.1:0-22556 GCF_053616475.1 Streptomyces sp. NPDC055815
CAGCCGTGCGGCGCACCGGCCGCGCCTTTCCGGACGGAACGGGGAATGCGGACGCTCTCCCGGACCGGCCTCCCGGACTGCTCCCGGACTGTCTTCCGGGCCGTCTTCCGGACCGCCGGTAATGGGTGCGTCCGTGACGCACCGGGAATTCACCGGATATTCGCCGGGCCCCCGCCCTCCACTCGCCGTTCTCTCACCCGCCGAACACCGCCGAACACCCGCCGAACACGTGTCGAGCACCCGCCGCTCACCCGCCGCTCACGCCCTCCTCCCGCTCCGTCGGCCGCCACCCCGCACCCTCCGGAAGCCGCGAAGAGCCCTGGCGTAGGCTGGTTCGGTCGATCAGAACCCCTCCGAAAGGGACGCACCCGGTGACCGAGAAGGCCGAACTCCAGTCTGTTCTCGACCGCGCCGCCGCGGGTGGCCGGATCACCCCCGAGGAGGCGCTCGACCTCTACCGCTCGGCGCCTCTGCACGCGCTGGGCGTCGCCGCCGACGCGGTGCGCCGCCGCCGGTACGCGGGGACCGAGCACATCGCGACGTACATCATCGAGCGGAACATCAACTACACGAACGTCTGTGTGACGGCGTGCAAGTTCTGCGCGTTCTACGCCGCCCCGAAGGACACCGAGAAGGGCTGGACCCGGGACCTCGACGACATCCTGCGCCGCTGCGCGGAGACCGTGGAGCTCGGCGGCACCCAGATCATGTTCCAGGGCGGCCACCACCCGGACTACGGCGTCGAGTACTACGAGAAGCACTTCGCCGCCATCAAGAAGGACTTCCCGCAGCTGGTCATCCACTCCCTCGGCGCCTCCGAGGTCGAGCACATGGCCCGCATCTCCGGCGTCTCCGTCGAGGAGGCGATCAGCCGCATCCACGCCGCCGGGCTCGACTCCTTCGCGGGCGCCGGCGCCGAGCTGCTGCCCGAGCGGCCGCGCAAGGCGATCGCCCCGCTCAAGGAGAGCGGCGAGCGCTGGCTGGAGATCATGGAGATCGCCCACAAGCTGGGCGTCGAGTCCACCTCCACCATGCTGATGGGCACCGGCGAGACCAACGCCGAGCGGATCGAGCACCTGCGGATGATCCGTGACGTGCAGGACCGGACGGGCGGCTTCCGGGCCTTCATCCCGTACACGTACC
Organism: Streptomyces sp. NPDC055815; assembly: GCF_053616475.1. Lineage (NCBI taxonomy): Bacteria > Bacillati > Actinomycetota > Actinomycetes > Kitasatosporales > Streptomycetaceae > Streptomyces > Streptomyces sp. NPDC055815. Next base: position 1,144 of record NZ_JBSHDU010000114.1, read on the forward strand.
AGCCCGAGAACAACCACCTCAAGGGCCGCACTCAGGCCACGCTCTTCGAGTACCTGCGGATGATCTCCGTCGCGCGGCTCTTCCTCGACAACGTGGCCCACATCCAGGGCTCGTGGCTCACCACGGGCAAGGAGATCGGCCAGCTGACGCTGCACTACGGCGCGGACGACCTCGGCTCGATCATGCTGGAGGAGAACGTCGTCTCCTCGGCGGGCGCCAAGCACCGCTCCAACCTGCGCGAGATGATCGACATGATCCGCACCGCGGACCGCGTCCCGGCGCAGCGCACCACGACGTACGAGCACATCGTCGTCCACGACGACCCGGCGAACGACCCGGTCGACGAGCGCGTCGCCTCGCACATCTCGTCGACCGCGATCAAGGGCGGCACGGCTCACCCCGAGCTGAAGCTGCTCGACGCGAACTGATGCTGACCCTCCACGTCGCCGAGGCGACACCCGAGAGCGCCGTCCTGGTGGACGGCGCCCTCGTCGCCGCCGTCGGCCCGTACGAGGACCTGGCCGAGCGCCACCAGAACGCCCGGCTGCGGCGGTGGCCCGGCATCCTCACGCCCGGACTCCTCAACCCGTACGGGCCGGAGCTCCTGGAGGAGACGTACCACCCGGACCCCCGGGAGGCCGCCGAGTTCGGCACCGAGCCGATCACGGGGGAGCGGGCGCGGGAGATCTTCCGGGCCGACCCCGCCCGGCGGGGTGCCTCCGCGCGCCGCGGTGTGCAGCGGCTCCTCGCGCACGGGACGGTCGCCGTCGCCGGTGAACTCCGCGGCCGGGCCGCCGTGGACGCCGTGCGCCGGGCCGGTCTGGCCGTCGGCCGCCGCCCGGAGCGGCTCCCGGGACCGCCGTCCCTCTCCCCGGCGCCGCTGGTGCTGCTGCCCGGCCTGGTGCCGGGTGGCCCCGCCCGCTTCGCCGTCTTCGACGTCCCGGACCGGGCGGCGCTGGTCCGCCTCGGCGCGTCGACGTGCGTCGCGACCGTCGTCGAAGGCCGGCTGGTGTTCCGCCGGCGCTAGCCGGACCGCTCAGCCGCCCTGGACCGGGGTGCTCTTCTCCTGCACCGGGTACGCGTCCGCGTACTCCAGCAGATCGGTGAAGCGCGCGTCGCGTACGACGGTCAGCAGCTGGTCGGGTGTCACGGGCGCCGAGGCGGTGTCCGAGGGGCTGACGGAGAGCAGCACATTGCTCCGGCCGTACCGCGTGACGACCATGGACCCCAGGGTCTCGGGCTTGTTCGCGGCCATCGAGTACACCTGCGCGGTCCGCCCCCCGCCCAGAGCGGTCTTCTCGCACGTCATCCGCTTCGCCGGGATGTTCCGGCACTCCTGGAGGCGCTCGCCCTCCGCCGGCCGGATGGACAGCTTCACGGGGAAGGACCGGCCGCCCGCGGTGATCCGGTAGTCGGAGACCTCGTCCTCGACCGGCCTGATGTCCGTGACGGACGCCGGAAGGAGCTCGTCGAGGAGCGCCGACACCTGCTGCTGGAACTGGGCGCGGCGGGCGCTCTCCGCGTCGGAGAGCTTCTCGGGCGGTGTCTGTCCCGGGGTCGGCTGCGCTTGTACGGGCGTGTGGTACGCCGACGGGAAGGCGGCCGGCGGGGCGGCGGGCGTCGCGACGCCGGGGTCCGCGGGGGAGAGCAGGGAGAGTCCCAGGGCGGCCGCGGTCACGGTCCCGAAGACGCCTCCGGCGACGGTGAGCCGGGTGCGTGCGCGGCGCCTGCGGCCCAGGCGCACCGCGGAGGGAGCCAGGTCGGGAAGGGGCGGAAGGTCCTGTGCCGTGCGGTCCATGGCACGGCGGAGCATCGTTACGTCGTCCACTCGGGGCCTCAGCTTCCGATGGTGTGGTGAAGGGCGTGGGGATCGGCGGTGTAGAGGTGTGCCTCGCCGAGCCGGTCCCGGAGCCTGGCCAGTGAGCGCGAGCACTGGCTTTTGACCGTCGCCTCGCTGCAGCGCAGGAGCGAGGCGACGGTCTCCACACTCAGGTCCTCCCAGTACCTCAGGACGACCATGGCGCGGGCTCTGGGCGGCAGCTCGGCGAGCGCGGCGAGCAGCGTGACCCGGAGGTCCGGCTGTTCGGTGGCCCGCGCCGGGCCGAGCCCGCCGGTCTTGGTGAAGGCGAGCAGATCGCGCAGTCTGCGTCGCCGTTCGGCGAGGAACGTGCGGGTGAGCACCGTCTTGGCGTAGGCATGGGGATGCTCCGCCGATCCGGCCCGCCGCCAGTGCTGGAAGAGCTTGGCGAGGGTGGTCTGTGTGAGGTCGCGGGCGGTCTCCGCGTCCCCGCACAGGAGGTACGCGGTGCGGTACAGCCGCGTCTGCGCGGACCGGGCGAACTCCTCGAACCCGGCGTCCGAGCCAAGCGGTGACGGCATCTCGCTCCCTTCGTCAGCACTGTCACCCTTCCTTGAGCGCGCTCGCCGCAGAAAGGTTGAAGGCGGATTCCGGGAAATCCTCCGGGGGCCGGGGCCGGTCCCCGCCCGCCCGGGGGGTGGCTGCCACAATGGCCGGGTGAGCCGAGCATCCCTGGACAAGCAGCCGCACGAAGTCGCCTCGATGTTCGACGACGTGGCGGCGAACTACGACCTCACCAACGACGTGCTCTCCCTGGGGCAGGACCGCCGCTGGCGCAAGGAGGTCGCGAAGGCGGTCGACGCCCGCCCCGCGCAGAAGGTCCTGGACCTGGCCGCCGGCACCGCCACCTCCTCGCAGCCGTTCGTACGGGCGGGGGCGTACGTCGTGCCGTGCGACTTCTCCCTCGGGATGCTTCAGGTCGGCAAGAAGCGGCACCCGTGGATGCCGTTCACGGCGGGCGACGGCACGAAGCTCCCCTTCCGCGACGACGTGTTCGACGCGGTCACGATCTCCTTCGGGCTGCGGAACATCCAGGACACCGAGCAGGCGCTCCGCGAGCTGTACCGGGTGACGAAGCCCGGCGGCCGGGTCGTCATCTGCGAGTTCTCGCACCCGACCTGGGCGCCGTTCCGCACCGTGTACGAGGAGTACCTGATGCGCGCGCTGCCGCCGGTGGCCCGCGCCGTGTCGTCCAACCCCGACGCGTACGTGTACCTGGCGGAGTCCATCCAGTCCTGGCCGGACCAGCCGACGCTGGCCGGGCTGCTCCAGAAGGCCGGCTGGTCGAAGGTGGCCTACCGGAACCTGTCGGGCGGCATCGTCGCCCTGCACCGCGGCTTCAAGGCGTAGGCCCGCCCGCCCCCGATCCGCCGCCCGCCCCTGATCCGTCGGCCGGGCCCGATCCGCCGGCCGGGCCCGATCCGCCGGCCGGGCCCGATCCGCCGGCCGGGCCCGTACCCCGCCCGGGCCCGCCGCCCTAAAATTTCCTCATTCTTCCCTCGACCCCTCCGGGAGTTCCGCCGTGACCGAGCAGCCCCTCTCCGAGCACAGCGCAGATGTGATCGTCGTCGGGGCAGGCCCGGCCGGCTCCACCACCGCGTACTACCTGGCCAAGGCCGGACTCGACGTCCTGCTCCTGGAGAAGACGGCGTTCCCGCGCGAGAAGGTCTGCGGCGACGGCCTCACCCCGCGCGCCACCAAGCAGCTCGTCTCCATGGGCATCGACATCTCCGAAGAGGCCGGCTGGCTGCGGAACAAGGGCCTGCGGATCATCGGCGGCGGCGTCCGGCTCGAACTGGACTGGCCGGAGCTCGCCTCGTACCCGGACTACGGACTCGTCCGCAAGCGCGACGACTTCGACGAGCAGCTCGCCCGCCAGGCGCAGAAGGCCGGCGCCCGGCTGTACGAGCGCTGCAACGTCGGCGCGCCGATCATCGACGACCGTACGGGCCGGATCACCGGTGTCCACGCGAAGCTGGGCGAGGAGAAGCGCGAAGTCACCTTCCACGCGCCGCTCGTCGTCGCCGCCGACGGCAACTCCACCCGGCTCTCCCTCGCCATGGGCCTGCACCGGCGCGAGGACCGGCCGATGGGCGTCGCCGTCCGCACGTACTTCACGACCCCCCGCCACGAGGACGACTACCTGGAGTCCTGGCTGGAGCTGTGGGACCGGCGCGGCCCGCAGGACCGGCTGCTCCCGGGCTACGGCTGGATCTTCGGCATGGGCGACGGCACGTCCAACGTCGGCCTGGGCATCCTCGACTCCTCCTCGGCGTTCCGGGAGCTGGACTGGCGCGAGGTCCTCAAGGCCTGGTGCGCGTCGATGCCGGAGGACTGGGGCTTCACCCCGGACAACATGACGACGACGATCCGCGGCGCCGCGCTGCCGATGGCCTTCAACCGTCAGCCGCACTACACGAAGGGCCTGCTGCTCGTCGGCGACGCGGGCGGCCTGGTCAACCCGTTCAACGGCGAGGGCATCGCGTACGCCATGGAGTCGGGCCAGATCGCGGCCGACGTCATCGTCCAGGCGCACGCGCGCGCGACGCCCGCGCAGCGCGAGCTGGCGCTGCGGAACTACCCGCAGATCCTCAAGGACACCTACGGCGGGTACTACACGCTGGGCCGCGCCTTCGTGAAGCTCATCGGCAACCCGAAGATCATGAAGATCGCGACCCAGCGTGGTCTGACGCACCCGCTGCTGATGAAGTTCACGCTGAAGATGCTGGCCAACCTCACCGACCCGACGGGCGGCGACGCCATGGACCGCATCATCAACGGTCTGTCGAAGGTGGCCCCGAAGGCCTGAGCGCCGTCAGGCGCAGCGGGTGAGCCCGGAGACCGGCCGGGTCAGCGGGGACCGGGGCACGACGGTGCGTAGCTCCGGGAGCCTGCCTGCGTACTCGTGACAGAGACGGGCCGGCCAGACCGCCTCCGTGAGCAGGGCGAGCAGATGGAGCTGGGCGCGCGACAGGCCGCCCAGCTTCTCCCGCATGTTGGTGACGTGGAACTTGACGGTGCGCTCGGTGATGCCGAGGCATTCGGCGAGGTCCGTGTTGGACTCACCGCCGGGCATGGCGGACAGGACCTCGATCTCGCGGTCCGTCAGGGCGTCCAGGTGGCGTATGGCGGTGGTGACCGGGTTGATCCGGGCGGCTCTCGATCTGTTGACCTCGGCCGGCGCGGAAACGCAGTACTGGCACTGACGATGCATGTGTCTCCCCCCTGAGACGGCATTCGCTGGGCGCTGCGCGGCGGGACCCATGGGCTGGTTCCCGGGGAACCGACGAGTTGGTTCCCGATGGGAACGGTAAACCCGATCGGGTCGCGATTCATGGCCCTTCCAGGCCTCCCGGGACGTCCCACCGGCCGGAAATCGCCCTCTCGACGTGCGGTTTCGCACGGCGGGAGGGCCCTCCGGCCCGTGTCGCGCGGCTCAGCCGGCCAGCGTGGCGGCGAGCTTCAACCGTTCGTTGAGCTCGGTCTTCGCCTGGTTCAGGGTCTCGGCGTTCTGCTCGATGTTCCGCTTCTGGTACGCGGTCTCGACGGTGAACCAGATGCCGACGAGGTTGGCCCTTTCCTTACAGGCGACGTCCTGCTTCGCGGCGGCGATCGCCCGGGGGCTGCCGTACGTGTTCGCGTCGAGCCCCAGGTCCTTCTGCGGGCTGACGGGCTCGTCCGCCTTGTAGCCCTTCTCGGCCATACAGGAGGACCAGGCCTTCACGGCGGCGACGACCCGGGAGTCCTCGCGGGAGCGGGAGTAGGCGTCCATCCCCACGTTGGTGACGAACATGATGTCCACCGCGCCCTTCTTCGGCGCGTAGAGCGTGAGGAAGCCCTCCCGGAGACAGCCTCCGACGGGCACCTTCTGCCCGTTCAGCGTCTTGCCGCTGTCCTTGGCCCTGGCCTCTTCCAGGCTCATCGGCTGGGGACCCTTGTACTCCGGGCCGTTGAGCGCGAGCTCGCCGCTCGGGCCGAGGTCCGGGGCGGTCGGCTTCGGCGGCCGCTGGGCGCCCCGGTTCGGGGTGTAGCCATTGCGGGCCGCGACCGTGGCATCGGTCAGGCCGTAGTGGGACGCGTCGGACCGGCCACCGGTGACGGGGGACCGCGGCAGCTCGTACGTGAACCCGAAGCGCTTCATGCAGTCGCTGGTCACCCGGGACTGGGCCTGCTCCAGCTTGCGGCGCTGGTCGGCCGTGGTCTCGTAACCGTCCAGCGGGTACGAGAGGCTGGCCGTCGACAGCAGCCGGGGAACCGTCCCGATCGCGGGCTCGCGCGAGGAACCGTCGCCACCGCCGTCGGATCCGGCGGAGCAGGCGCTGAGGAGCGCGGCGCTCAGCAGGAGAACGGTCGCGCGAGCGGCGAGTGGACGCATGGGGCTGCTCCAGAGACGTGTGCGTGTCTACCATGGGAGCAGCCGTTGCTCTGCCCGCCTCTTTCGGGCGGAGCAACGGCTGCCGCGGTGATGCGAGTTGCCGGAGGCTACTCCGGCGGATCAGTCGGCCGGCGCCTCAAGGGCCCCGTGATCAACGGGCCTTGTAGTAGTACGCCGAGGAGATCTGGTTCTTGAAGGTCGCGCTCGCGTTGCCGATGTAACCGGCCGGCAGGCTGCCCTCGTAGCCGCCCGCGCCGGCGTCGGTGTAGACCCACCACCGGTTCGAGTCGCGGTTGTTGTACGAGGCGGTGTTGTCGTTGACGAGCTCGTACGTGCCGTTGCCGGGGCCGGGGAACCGGTCGCCCCAGAAGTCCGTGTCCTCGACGAAGAGGTCCCAGACGGCTCCGCCCTGGTCGGAGTTGTAGTACAGGCCGAACTCGCCCGACTCCAGGCCGCCGTTCTTCCCGGCGGCCGAGGCCGTGCCGGCCGTGGCCAGCGCGCCGGCGCCGAGGGCGACGAGCGTGACGGCCGTGGCGGCGACGCGACGGAGTGCAGTGCGCTGCATGTCGTTGCCTTTCACGTAGCTGTGGTGGAGGTGGTGACGTGTGGCCCGGAGTGGGCCGGTGTCCATACGAACACCGGCAACTCGACGTCGTCCACTGTCCGTTGAGACAGTTACCGGCCGGGCTGGTGCTGGCTATGCTCGGTCCTGTCGCGGCGCCGCAGGGCGCCGGACCCATCGCGCAGGGGCCTTGTACGTGGCGGAGCGCACCGCCGCGTCGGCCCCCTCTCGCGCGTTTCCATGACGCCCCGTAGACGGGGACTCCCCGTCGGAAGGACCGTTTCTGATGAGACGCCTCATGGCTGTTCCCGTACTGATCCTCGCCCTCGGGCTCGGGGGGTGTTCGAGCGACGGGGACGGCGCAGCCCGGTCGCAGCCGAGCACGGGAAACTCCTCCGCCTCCGCCGCCCCCTCGTCCGCCACCCCCTCCTCGGGGGCCTCGCGGGACGTCGCCGACTGGGCCGCCTACTACGACTGCCTCGGCGCCCAGGGGCTCACCCTCCAGGACACGGGCAGCGGGGAGAAGCGCGTCGACAAGGACGCCAACAAGCCCGAGGCGATCGCCGCGGCGGAGAAGGCGTGCGCCGGGAAGCAGCCCGGGAAGGGCCAGGTCGACCCGGCGCGCCTCGACACGGCCAGGCAGCTGTCCGCCTGCATGCGCAAGGAAGGCATAGCCGACTACCCGGACCCCGATCCGGCGACCGGTGAGGCGCCGCTCGACGGCGACCTCGGCAAGCGGATGAAGAGCGATCCGAAGGTCATCGAGGCGCTGAAGGCCTGCCACCCGACGGCCCCCGGCGCCGATGGCGGGACGGTCGAAGGTGGCTGACGACACCCCTCACGACACCCTTGGCGACATGACCGCGCCCGGCGGGGAACCGCCGGGCGGGCTCGCGGACGGCACCCGGACCCCCGGCGGCGACGCCGGGGGCGCCCGGATGAACCGGCGCCGCTTCTGGGTCGCCGCCCTCGTGGCCGGGGCCGTCGCCCTGACCGGCGCCGGTGTCGCGGCCACCTCCCTGATCCGCTCGCCCGCACAGGTCGCGGCCGACGCCGAGCCGCCGCCGCAGGACGTGCTGGTCGCCCGGGTCGAGAACCGGGTCCTCGCGGAGACGGTCGTCCTGCGCGGCACCGTCGTGGCCGGCCAGACCGTCCAGGTCGCGCCCGTCGCCGCGGGCGGAGAGGGCGCCGCCTCCCCCGTGATCACCAAGGTGTCCGTCAAGAGCGGGGACGCCGTGGGCTCGGGCAAGGTGCTCCTGGAGGTCTCCGGCCGGCCCGTCTTCGTCCTGCGCGGCGGCCTGCCCGTGTACCGGGACCTCAAGCCCGGCGCCACCGGCGACGACGTGAAGCAGCTCCAGGACGCGCTCGCCGCCCTCGGCCACGGTCGCGGCGGCGACACCAGGGGCACCTTCGGCCCCGGCACCAAGGACGCGGTCGAGGAGTTCTACTCCTCCATCGGCTACGACCCGAAGCCCGCCGTCGACGACGACGGCGCCGCCGTCGACGGCGCCGGGACGGCCGTGACCGGTGCCGAGCGGGCCGTCGTGGACGCCCGCGACGCGCTCGCGGCCAACAAGGACGCCACCCAGACGAAGTCCCTGAAGAAGGCCCGCGACCGGGCCGTGGAGGACCTGGGCGCCGCGCGCGAGACCCTCGCGAAGGCGGAGGCGGCCGCCGGACCGATGGTCCCGGCGGCCGAGGTCGTGTTCGTCCGGGCCTTCCCCGCGCGGGTCGCCACGATCACGGCCCGGCCGGGAGCCCAGGTCTCCGGCACCGCCATGACCCTCTCCTCCGGCAAGCTCATGGCACAGGGCTATCTCCAGGACCACCAGAAGGGCATGGTCCGCGCCGGGCAGAAGGTACGGATCCTCGCCGAGACCACCGGGCAGGAGACCGCCGGCACGGTGGTGTCGGTGGCGGACACCCCCTCTCGGCAGCAGGACCAGCAGTCCGGCCAGCAGGGGACGGGCTCCGGCGGGAACAGCGGCGACGGCAACGGCGGGGGAGGGGACGGCACCCAGGGCAACGGCGCCGTCGGTTATCTCTTCACCGTCGCCCCCGCCCGCGAACTGCCCTCCGGCCTCGCCGGCCAGGAGGTGCGCCTCACCATCGAGGCCGCCTCCACCGACGGCAAGGCCCTCGTCGTCCCGGTCACCGCCGTCTCCGCGGGCGTCGACGGCAAGACCGTCGTCACCACCGTCGACGGCACCGGCCGGCAGGAGCGGATCGAGGTACGGACCGGCACCACCGGCGACGGCTACGTGGAGGTCGTCCCGCTCACCGCCGGCGCGCTCGAGGAAGGCGACGAGGTGGTCACCGGGGTCAACCCGGGCGCCGCATCGGGCAGCACCGGGGGGTCCCCGTGAGCGAGGAGGACGTCCCCGTCATCGAGTTCCGCGCGGTGGCCCTGACCTACCCGGGACCGCCGCCCGTCGCCGCCCTGAGGCCCTGTGAACTCACGGTACGGAAAGGCGAGTTCATCACGGTCGTCGGCCCCTCCGGCTCGGGCAAGTCGACCTTCCTGAACGTCGCGGGACTGCTCGACGCGCCCACCGCCGGCACGTACCTCCTGGACGGCATCGACACGGCGGCGCTCCGCGACGGGGAGCGCACGGCCCTGCGCGGGCGGCGGATCGGCTTCGTCTTCCAGTCCTTCCACCTGCTCCCGCACCGCAGCGCCACGGAGAACGTCATGCTCTCGATGGTGTACTCGGCGGTGCCCCGCGCCGAGCGCCGCACCCGCGCCCGTACCGCCCTCGAACGGGTGGGACTCGGCCATCGCGCGGAGGCGCTGCCCGGCCGGCTCTCCGGCGGCGAACGCCAGCGGGTGGCCATCGCCCGGGCCCTCGCCGGCCGCCCGTCGCTGCTCCTCTGCGACGAACCGACCGGCAACCTCGACTCGGACAACGCCGCGTCCGTCCTCGACCTCCTGGGCGAACTGCACGCCTCCGGGATGACGATCGTCGTCATCACCCACGACACGGAGGTGGCGGCGCGCGGCGAGCGCACCGTGACGATCCGCGACGGAGTGCTCAGCGAACCGGCGCGCGGGAGGCGGACGTGAGGCGAACCCCGAAAGGCTTCCCGAAAGGTTCCGCGAAGGGCTCCGCGAAGGGCGAAAGCCCGCGCAGGAAGCGGCCACGCCTGGTCGAACCCTCCCGCCTCGCCGCCCGTGACGTCCTCGCCGAGGCCGTCGCCGGAATGCTCCAGCGCCCCGGACGCTCGGTCCTCACCGCGCTCGGCACCGTCCTCGGCGTCGGCACGTTCGTGGCGATCCTCGGGCTGACCGCGACCACGTCCTCGCAGATCGACTCACGGTTCAACCTGCTCACCGCCACCGAGGTGACCGTCGAGGACGTCGCCCGCGACCAGAACGAGTTCGCCGACCCCGCCTTCCCGGCCGACGCGGACGCCCGGATCGCACGCCTCGGCGGCGTCGAGGACGCCGGCGTCTACTGGTCCGTCCGGCTGTCCCCCGGCACGGCAGTCCGCTCCGCGCCGGTCGGCGACGCCACGGCCAGCGAACGGATCGAGGTCGTCGCCGCGTCCCCCGGGGCGCTGCGGGCGGCGGCGCCGACCCTCCGGCAGGGCCGTCTGTACGACGAGTTCACCTCCGGGTCCGCGCAGCCGGTCGCGGTGCTCGGCAAGTCGGTCGCGGACCGGCTCGGCATCACGACCCTGGAGACCCGGCCCGCGGTGTTCATCGGCGACGAGCCCTTCACGGTCGCCGGGATCATCGACGACGTGAAGCGCCGGGCCGACGTCCTGATGTCGGTCACCGTGCCCCGGACGACCGCCGAGAAGCTGTGGGGGCCGCCGCAGCAGGGCGACGCGAAGATGCTCATCACGACGGCGACGGGCGCGGCGAACCAGATCGCGCGGGAGGCACCGGTCGCCCTGCGCCCGGACCACCCGGAGTACCTGAAGGCGGTCCCCCCGCCGGACCCGCGGACCCTGCGCGCGGGCGTGACCGACGACCTGGACCAGCTCTTCCTGCTCCTCGCGGGGGTCTCCCTGGTGATCGGCGCGGTCGGGATCGCCAACACCACCCTCGTCGCGGTCCTGGAGCGGACCGGTGAGATCGGCCTGAGACGTGCCCTCGGGGCCCGGGGACGGCACATCACCGTCCAGTTCCTCACGGAATCGGGTGCTCTGGGCGCGATGGGCGGGCTCGTCGGTACGGCGCTCGGGGTGTCCACGGTGATCGTGGTGGCGTTGGTACGGGACTGGACGCCGGTGATGCACACGGCGACGGTCGTCGCGGCCCCGGCCGTCGGCCTGGTCACGGGCGTCGTCGCCGGCCTCTACCCGGCCTGGCGGGCCTCCCGCATCGAACCGGCCGAGGCCCTCCGCCGCTGAGCGGTCCGGCGGACCGCATGGTCAGCGGCTTCTCGAAGGCGGTCCCGAAGGCCGGAACGCCCTGCGGTAGTCGGTCGGGGACACCCCGACCGCGCGGGTGAAGTGGCGGCGCAGGTTGGCCGCCGTACCGAGTCCGGTGTGGTCGCCGATCTGCTCCACGGGCAGGTCGGTCGACTCCAGGAGCGTCTGCGCACGGGCCACCCGCTGCTGGAGGAGCCACTGCAGCGGGGTCGTCCCGCACGCTTCCTGGACCCGCCGGTGGAAGGTCCGCGGGCTCAGCCGGGCCCGCCGGGCCAGCAGGTCGACGGTCAGCGGTTCGGCCAGGTGCTCGGTGGCCCACTGCAGGACGGGCCCCAGGCTGTCGTCGTCGCTGGGCGGCACCGGCGCCTCGATGAACTGGGCCTGGCCGCCGGCGCGGTGGGCCGGCACGACCAGCCGGCGGGCGAGCTGCCCGGCGACGCCCGCGCCGAGGTCCCTGCGCACCAGGTGCAGGCAGAGGTCGAGGGCGGCGGTGGCCCCGGCGCTGGTCAGGACCGTGCCCTCGTCGGTGTAGAGCACCGAGTCGTCGACCAGGACCTCGGGGTGCCGGGCGGCCAGCTGGCCGGTGTGCTGCCAGTGCGCGGTGGCCCGGCGCCCGTCGAGGAGTCCGGCGGCGGCCAGGGCGAAGGCGCCCGTGCACAGGGACACCATCCGCGCGCCCGCGTCGGCCGCGGCGCGCAGGGCGTCCACGAGGTCGGCCGGGACGTCCTCGCCGTCCTCGACGACGGCGTCGGGGACGGACGGCACGATGACGGTGTCCGCGCCGACGAGCCCTTCGAGACCGTGGTCGGTCCGCACCGAGAACACCCCGGGTCCGGCCTCGCCGCACAGGCGCAGCTCGTACCAGGGGTCGGCCAGGTCCGGCTGGGGGTTGCCGAACACGGCGCAGGCGATGGCGATCTCGTACAGCTCCCACATCGACGTGCCGATCCGGCGGTCCGGCACGACGGCGATGGCGACGACTCCCGCACTCATGGCCCGACCCTACGGCAGCCCCCGGGGCGCGGCAGGAATTTTGCGGGTGTGGTCAGTCCTGCCACTGTCGGCGGGGTTCCGCCGCTGCGAGCGTGGACGTCATGAACGCACCGCACTCCACCACCACGACCACCGTCTCCGTCCTGGGCCTCGGGCAGATGGGCGCGGCCCTCGCCGCTGCCTTCCTGGCGGCCGGTCACCCCACCACCGTCTGGAACCGCACCCCGGACAAGGCCGACGCCCTCGTCGCCGGGGGCGCGGTCCGCGCGGCCGGCGTCGCCGAGGCGGTCGCCGCGAGCGAGCTCGTCGTGATCTGCGTCCTCGACTACACCGCCGTACGCGAACTCCTCGACCCGGTCGCCGAGGCGCTGGCCGGACGGGTCGTCGTGAACCTCACCAGCGGCTCGCCCGAGCAGGCCCGCGAGACGGCCGACTGGGCCGCCGGACACGGCATCGGCTACCTGGACGGCGGCATCATGACGACCCCGCCGGGGGTCGGCGACAGCTCCAACATGATCCTCTACGCGGGCGGGCCGGAGCTGCTCGCGGCGCACCGCGGGACGCTCGCCGTGCTCGGGGACCCGGTCGACCTCGGTCCCGACGCGGGGCTCGCCTCGCTGTACGACGCCGGGCTCCTCGGGCTCATGTGGTCGGTCTTCGGCGGCTGGCTGCACGCCACGGCCCTCGCCGGCGCGGACGGGGTGTCGGCCCGGGACTTCACGGCGCTCGCGACCCGCTGGCTGTCGACGGTCTCCTGGTTCATGACCGGGTACGCCGAGCAGATCGACGCGGGGGAGTACCCGGGCTCGGACGCGACCATCGACGTCCAGGTGGCGACCATCGGGCATCTGCTGCACGCGGGCGAGGTGCGGGGCGTCGACGGCCGGCTGCCGCGGCTGCATCTGGAGCTGATGCGGAGCGCGGTGGAGGCGGGGCACGGCGGCGACAGCTACGCCCGGATCATCGAGGCCTTCCGCAAGTAGGACATAGCACCCCTCTCGGGGTGGACAAGGCAAAAGCCGTCACTCCCCCGAGGAGTGACGGCTTTTCACCGTGAAGGCGCAATCAGAGGATGCGGACCGCGCCCGAGGGGGTGTCCCAGTCCATGGTGTGCTCGACGACGCCGCTGGACGGGTTCTGCGCGCCGACGTACTTGCCGCCGCCGACGTAGATGGCGACGTGGTACGAGCCGCTGCGGCTGCCCCAGTACAGGATGTCGCCCGGCTGGAGGTTGCTCAGGGAGACGGAGGTGCCCATGCTCGACTGCTCGTACGAGATGCGGGGCAGGTCGATGCCGGCCGCGCGGTAGGCGGCCTGGACGAGGCCGGAGCAGTCCCAGGAGTTGGGGCCGGTGCCGCCGGAGACGTACGCGTCGCCGATCTGGGCGCGGGCGAAGGCCACGATCGCGGCGGCGGAGCCGGTGGGGGCCTGCGTCTCGCTGCCGTTGTCCGAGGCGGTGGAGCCGCTGTCGTTCGAGGCGCTGGTGCTGGAGAGCTGGGTGCGGGCGCTGTCGCGGGAGGCGCGCTCCGCGGCCTCCTTGCGCTCCTGCTCGGCCTTGAGGCGGGCGGCCTCGGCGCGCTCGGCCGCGGCCTTGCGGTCGGCCTGGGCCTTGGCCGTCTTGGCCTCCTTGGCGGCCTTCAGCAGCGCCGCGTCCTCCTGCGTGCGGAGGTTCTGGTCGAGGGCCTCCTGCTGGGAGGCCTCGGCGGAGGCGGCGACGGCACTGGCGAGGCCGGTGCCGGCGTCGAGGGAGCCCAGGGTGGGCATTTCGATGGTCTCGGTCACCGGCTCGGCATTCGCCGGCCCGGCAGCACCGGCCACCGCGATGGTGCCGAGGACGCCACCGGCAACTCCGGCGCGGAGCGCGAGCTTCGAGGCGCTGCGGCGGGGCTTCCGGTGGCTGGGTATGTGAGCGGTGTGGGACATGGGTACAACCGCTATCAGGGCTTCACGGTTCCCTTCAAGAAACGTGGGTTGCGCCACAGTTGCGTTTGGAATCTGTGAATCCGCCTCCGTGGCAGCCTTATTGACGCCGTAACGGGCAAATCGGGCACGGCTCATCCGGCCCTTGATCACGGGTTTTCAATGAAACGCCCGAATTGCCCGACGCTTACCACCTCTTGACGCCGATGGCCAAGCCCTCTTCTTTTTGAGGTTCCCGTGACGTGACGCAGGTCACACCGGAGCCCCGCGGGCGCTCGTGAACGCGTGCACGCGTCCACCTCCGTACGCCCGGCCCCCCGACCGGGCGACGGCCGGTTCCTTTATCACCCGGAAGCGTTCCATTGCCAATTTGCCTGTAGTGGCCATCACTTGATAGTGCGACACCCCTTCCGAGCAGCGATTTCCGGTACGGATGTCACATCTGGTGATCACCTGGGCGCTTCGCGCAACAAGATCACCGCTCATCCGACTTCATGATCCTTCGTCAGGTGGTGGAGATCACAAAGTCGTTGCTGTACCCCGTGTCGCAGATCACAGAGGGGCGGGCATAAGATGCGGGGCAGCCGGGCTTGTGAACTGCCTCACATGGGGGCGATCTTTCACGGTCGGCGGTGCGGTCCAACGGTCAAGGACGACTGGAAGGAGCGAGGAGCGTGAATGCGTACGCGCCCGTCCTCGTGCTCGGCGCCCTGGGTGCGGGGTTTGCGATCTTCTCCGTGGTCATGGCCACGCTTATCGGGCCAAAGCGGTACAACAGGGCGAAACTGGAGGCGTACGAGTGCGGCATCGAGCCGACGCCCACTCCCGCCGGAGGCGGCCGCTTCCCGATCAAGTACTACCTGACGGCGATGCTCTTCATCGTCTTCGACATCGAGATCGTCTTCCTCTACCCCTGGGCCGTCACCTTCGACGCCCTGGGGCTTTTCGGGCTCGTGGAGATGCTGCTCTTCGTGCTCACCGTCTTCGTCGCCTACGCGTACGTGTGGCGGCGCGGCGGCCTGGAATGGGACTGAGGGGCTGAGGGGCACCTATGGGACTCGAAGAGAAACTCCCGAGCGGCTTTCTGCTGACGACGGTCGAACAGGCCGCGGGCTGGGTGCGCAAGGCGTCCGTGTTCCCCGCGACCTTCGGCCTCGCCTGCTGCGCCATCGAGATGATGACCACCGGCGCCGGCCGGTACGACCTGGCCCGCTTCGGCATGGAGGTCTTCCGCGGCTCGCCGCGCCAGGCCGACCTGATGATCGTCGCCGGCCGCGTCAGCCAGAAGATGGCGCCCGTGCTGCGGCAGGTCTACGACCAGATGCCCAACCCGAAGTGGGTCATCTCGATGGGCGTCTGCGCCTCCTCGGGCGGCATGTTCAACAACTACGCGATCGTGCAGGGCGTCGACCACATCGTGCCGGTCGACATCTACCTGCCCGGCTGCCCGCCGCGTCCGGAGATGCTCCTGGACGCGATTCTCAAGCTCCACCAGAAGATCCAGACCTCCAAGCTCGGCGTGAACGCCGAGGAGGCGGCCCGCGAGGCGGAGGAGGCGGCGCTCAAGGCGCTGCCGACGATCGAACTGAAGGGTCTGCTCCGGTGAGCGACGAAACCCCTAACCCTGAGAAGGACCTCAGCGCGCAGAACCTGCCGGGTCAGCGCGGGGACCACGGCGAGGAGGTCCGCGTCCAGCGCGGCATGTTCGGCGCCAACAACGGCGGCGACACCTCCGGCTACGGCGGCCTCGTCCGCTCCGTCCGGCTCCCCGGCCCCGCCACCCGCCCGTACGGCGGCTGGTTCGACGAGGTCGCCGACGAGCTGGAGGGCGCCCTGGAGGAGCAGGGCCTCCTGCCGGAGAACGCGATCGACAAGACGGTCGTCGACCGCGGCGAGCTCACCTTCCACATCGAGCGTGAGCACCTCGTCCGCGTGGCCCGCACCCTGCGCGACGACCCGGCGCTCCGCTTCGAGCTCTGCACCGGCGTCTCCGGCGTCCACTACCCCGGGGACAAGGGCCGCGAGCTGCACGCCGTCTACCACCTGCGCTCGCTGACCCACGGCCGGCTGATCCGCCTGGAGGTCTCGGCCCCGGACAGCGAGCCGCGCATCCCGTCCCTCGTCGCGGTCTACCCGACGAACGACTGGCACGAGCGCGAGACGTACGACTTCTTCGGCATCGTCTTCGACGGCCACCCCGCCCTCACCAGGATCATGATGCCGGACGACTGGCAGGGCCACCCGCAGCGCAAGGACTACCCCCTCGGCGGCATCGCCATCGAGTACAAGGGCGCCCAGATCCCGGCTCCGGACCAGCGGAGGTCGTACAGCTGATGTCCACCGAACATGCGTCTCCCCGCGAGACCACCGAAGGCGCCGTCTACACGGTGACCGGCGGCGACTGGGAAGAGGTCGTCCAGTCCGCCGCGAAGGCCGACGACGAGCGCATCATCGTCAACATGGGTCCCCAGCACCCGTCCACCCACGGCGTGCTCCGGCTCATCCTGGAGATCGACGGCGAGACCGTCACCGAGGCCCGCTGCGGCATCGGCTACCTCCACACCGGCATCGAGAAGAACCTCGAGTACCGGACCTGGACGCAGGGCACCACCTTCGTCACGCGCATGGACTACCTCACCTCGTTCTACAACGAGACGGCGTACTGCCTCGGCGTGGAGAAGCTCCTCGGCATCACCGAGCAGATCCCGGACCGCGCCAGCGTCATCCGCGTCCTGCTGATGGAGCTCAACCGGCTCTCCTCGCACCTGGTGTGCATCGCCACCGGCGGCATGGAGCTCGGCGCCACCACGATCATGATCTACGGCTTCCGGGACCGCGAGATGATCCTGGACCTGTACGAGCTGATCACCGGCCTGCGCATGAACCACGCGTTCATCCGCCCCGGCGGCCTCGCCCAGGACCTCCCGCCCGGCGCCGTCGACGCCGTGCGCGAGTTCGTGAAGACCATGAAGAGGAACCTGCCGGAGTACGACAAGCTCGCCACCGGCAACCCCATCTTCAAGGCCCGCATGCAGGACGTCGGCTATCTCGACCTCACCGGCTGCATGGCCCTCGGCGCCACCGGACCGATCCTCCGCTCGGCGGGCCTCCCGCACGACCTGCGGAAGACCGACCCGTACTGCGGCTACGAGAACTACGACTTCGACATCCCGACCGCCGACACCTGCGACTCCTACGGACGCTTCCTCGTCCGCCTGGAGGAGATGCGGCAGTCCCTGCGGATCGTCGAGCAGTGCCTCGACCGCCTGGAGCCCGGCCCGGTCATGGTCGGCGACAAGAAGATCGCCTGGCCGGCGCAGCTCGCGCTCGGCGTGGACGGCCTCGGCAACTCCACCGACCACATCGCGAAGATCATGGGCACCTCCATGGAGGCCCTGATCCACCACTTCAAGCTGGTCACCGAGGGCTTCCGGGTCCCCGCCGGGCAGGCCTACGCGGCCGTCGAGTCGCCCAAGGGCGAGCTCGGCGTCCATGTCGTCTCCGACGGCGGCACCCGCCCCTACCGGGTCCACTTCCGCGACCCGTCCTTCACCAACCTGCAGGCGATGGCCGCGATGTGCGAGGGCGGCCAGGTCGCCGACGTCATCGTCGCCGTCGCCTCCATCGACCCCGTGATGGGAGGCGTCGACCGATGACGGAGAACGTCAGCCTCGGGATGCCCCAGCTCCCGGCGCCCGCGTACCCGGCGGACGTCCACGCCCGTCTGGAGGAGGACGCCCGGGCGATCATCGCCCGCTACCCGGACTCCCGCTCCGCGCTCCTGCCGATGCTGCACCTCGTGCAGTCGGAGGAGGGCCATGTGACCCGTACCGGCATGCGGTTCTGCGCCGAGATCCTCGGCCTGACCACCGCCGAGGTCACCGCCGTCGCCACCTTCTACACGATGTACCGGCGCAAGCCCTCCGGGGACTACCAGGTCGGCGTCTGTACGAACACGCTCTGCGCGGTCATGGGCGGCGACGCCATCTTCGAGGAGCTGAAGCAGCACCTCGGCGTCGGCAACGACGAGACCACCGACGACGGCAAGATCACCCTCGAACACATCGAGTGCAACGCGGCCTGCGACTTCGCGCCCGTCGTGATGGTCAACTGGGAGTTCTTCGACAACCAGACGCCCGAGTCCGCCAAGAAGATGGTCGACGACCTCCGGGCCGGACGCACCGTCGAACCCACCCGCGGCGCCCCGCTCTGCACCTTCAAGGAGACCGCCCGCATCCTCGCCGGCTTCCCCGACGAGCGCCCCGGCGCCGTCGAGGCCACCGGCGGAGCCGGACCCGCCTCCCTCGTCGGCCTGCGCCTGGCCAAGGGCGAGACCCCGCACCACCGAATCGTCCACCCGCGCGGTGAGGCAGCCAGTCAGGAGGGGGAGTGATGACCTTGGCCGCCGAGATCAACAACAGCAGCCCCGAGAAGCTGCTCGCACCCGTCCTGTCGGCCTTCTGGGACCAGCCCGACTCCTGGACCCTGCAGACCTACGAGCGCCACGAGGGCTACCAGGGCCTCAAGAAGGCCCTCGCGATGAGCCCCGACGACCTCATCGCGTACGTCAAGGAATCCGGCCTCCGCGGACGCGGCGGCGCCGGCTTCCCCACCGGCATGAAGTGGCAGTTCATCCCGCAGGGCGACGGCAAGCCGCACTACCTCGTCGTCAACGCCGACGAGTCCGAGCCCGGCACCTGCAAGGACATCCCCCTCCTCTTCGCCAACCCGCACTCCCTCATCGAGGGCATCGTGATCGCCTGCTACGCGATCCGCTCGAACCACGCCTTCATCTATCTGCGCGGCGAGGTCGTCCCCGTCCTGCGCCGCCTCCACGAGGCCGTCCGCGAGGCCTACGCCGCCGGCTACCTCGGCACGAACATCCTCGGCAGCGGACTCGACCTCGAACTCACCGTGCACGCCGGCGCCGGCGCGTACATCTGCGGTGAGGAGACCGCGCTGCTCGACTCGCTCGAAGGGCGCCGCGGCCAGCCCCGGCTGCGACCCCCCTTCCCCGCGGTCGCCGGTCTGTACGCCTGCCCCACTGTGGTGAACAACGTCGAATCCATCGCCTCGGTTCCCGCGATCCTGAACAAGGGCAAGGACTGGTTCACCTCGATGGGCAGCGAGAAGTCCCCGGGCTTCACGCTGTACTCGCTGAGCGGACACGTCGCCTCGCCCGGCCAGTACGAGGCCCCCCTCGGGATCACCCTGCGCCAGCTCCTCGACATGAGCGGCGGCATGCGGCCCGGGCACCGGCTCAAGTTCTGGACGCCCGGCGGCTCCTCCACGCCGATGTTCACCGACGCGCACCTCGACGTGCCCCTCGACTACGAGGGCGTCGGCGCCGCCGGCTCCATGCTCGGCACCAAGGCGCTCCAGTGCTTCGACGAGACCACCTGCGTCGTCCGGGCCGTCACCCGCTGGACCGAGTTCTACGCCCACGAGTCCTGCGGCAAGTGCACCCCCTGCCGCGAGGGCACGTACTGGCTCGTCCAGCTGCTCCGCGACATCGAGGCCGGCAAGGGCCGGATGTCCGACCTCGACAAGCTCAACGACATCGCCGACAACATCAACGGCAAGTCGTTCTGCGCCCTCGGCGACGGCGCCGCCTCGCCGATCTTCTCCTCCCTCACGTACTTCCGCGAGGAGTACGAGCAGCACATCACGGGCAAGGGCTGCCCCTTCGACCCGGCCAAGTCGACCGCCTGGGCGGACAACCACAAGGAGGTGACCGCATGACCGTCACCACGTCCGACGCCGCGGGAGGCGGCAGCCCCGCCGTTCCCCCCGAGGACCTCGTGACGCTGACCATCGACGGCGCCGAGATCTCCGTCCCCAAGGGGACGCTGGTCATCCGCGCCGCCGAACAGCTCGGCATCGAGATCCCGCGCTTCTGCGACCACCCGCTCCTCGACCCCGCCGGCGCCTGCCGCCAGTGCATCGTCGAGGTCGAGGGCCAGCGCAAGCCGATGGCCTCCTGCACCATCACCTGCACCGACGGCATGGTGGTGAAGTCCCAGCTGACCTCGCCCGTCGCCGAGAAGGCCCAGCACGGCGTGATGGAGCTGCTGCTCGTCAACCACCCGCTGGACTGCCCGGTCTGCGACAAGGGCGGCGAGTGCCCCCTGCAGAACCAGGCCATGTCCCACGGACAGGCCGAATCCCGCTTCGAGGGCGTCAAGCGGACCTACGAGAAGCCGGTCCCGATCTCCACCCAGGTGCTGCTCGACCGCGAGCGGTGCGTGCTCTGCGCCCGCTGCACCCGCTTCTCCAACCAGGTCGCCGGCGACCCGATGATCGAGCTCATCGAGCGCGGCGCGCTCCAGCAGGTCGGCACCGGCGAGGGCGACCCCTTCGAGTCGTACTTCTCCGGGAACACCATCCAGATCTGCCCGGTCGGCGCCCTCACCTCGGCCGCCTACCGCTTCCGCTCCCGCCCCTTCGACCTGGTCTCCACGCCGTCCGTCTGCGAGCACTGCGCCGGCGGCTGCGCCACCCGCACCGACCACCGGCGCGGCAAGGTCATGCGGCGGCTCGCCGCCGAGGACCCGGAGGTCAACGAGGAGTGGATCTGCGACAAGGGCCGCTTCGGCTTCCGGTACGCCCAGCAGCGCGACCGGCTCACCACGCCGCTCGTCCGGAACACCGACACCGGTGAGCTGGAGCCCGCCTCCTGGCCCGAGGCCCTGGAGGCCGCCGCCCGCGGGCTCGTCCGCGGCCGGACCGGCGTCCTGACCGGCGGCCGACTGACCGTCGAGGACTCCTACGCGTACGCCAAGTTCGCCCGGGTCGCCCTCGACACCAACGACATCGACTTCCGGGCCCGGATCCACTCCGGCGAGGAGGCCGACTTCCTGGCCTCCGCCGTCGCGGGCCGGGGACGGGACCTGGACGGCAGCGGCGTCACGTACACCTCGCTCGAAGCCGCCCCGGCCGTGCTCCTCGTCGGCCTGGAGTCCGAGGAGGAGGCCCCCGGCGTCTTCCTGCGGCTCCGCAAGGCCTGGCGCAAGCACGGCCAGAAGACGTACGCGGTCGCGCCGTTCGCGACCCGGGGCCTGGAGAAGGCGGGCGGCACCCTGCTGCCCGCCGCCCCCGGCACCGAGACCGAGTGGCTCGACGCCCTCACCTCCCGCGTCGGCCTCTCCGAGGACGGCGCCGCCGCGGCCGAGGCCCTCCGCCAGGAGGGCGCCGTCCTCGCCGTCGGCGAGCGGCTCGCGGGCGTGCCCGGCGCGCTCACCGCCGCCCTGCGTGCCGCCGCCGCCACCGGCGCCCGCCTCGTGTGGATCCCGCGCCGGGCCGGCGAGCGCGGCGCCGTCGAGGCC
>NZ_JBSHDU010000115.1:0-22129 GCF_053616475.1 Streptomyces sp. NPDC055815
CAACGTACGACGCGCCCCGTTGTGGGCCCGCGCCCCGCGCCCGTGTGGGCAATCGTCCCGCGGGGCGGGACGGGTGGGCACACGGGACGGCGCCCTTCCGCGGCGCCTCCGCGTTCCGAGCCTGGACCCGCACCCCGATGCGCGGCGCACGTCCGGTGCGGGTTCAGGCGCGGGAGCCTCTGGCGCCGGCAGGGGCGCCGTTTCGTTGTGCCCACCCGTTCCGCCCCAGCGGAACGATTGCCCACAACGGCGGGGCGCGCCCACACGGGCGTGGGCGCGGGCCCACACGGGCGGCGGGCGCGGGCCCGCAACGGCGGGGGCTAGTTGCGGTAGGACTCGACCTCCGTGGCCGGGCGGAGGGTCGCCTCGTCCGGATCCTCCCCGAACTCCACCTTCGCGCGCCGCTGCCGCAGCAGGTCCCAGCACTGGTCGAGCCGTACCTCGAGCTCGGCGAGGCGGGCGCGTTCCTCGGGGACGAGGCCCCCGGTGCCCGCGCGCTCCCGCAGGGCGCGTTCCTCCTCGACGAGGGCGCCGATGTCGTCCAGGATCTCCTCGTTCTCCATGCCTACCAGCGTGGCCGATCAGCGCCCGCCTCGCAGGTCGAGACCGGCGGCCCAGGCGCCGGGTGGGCGCCTGGGCCGGTTCGTCCACGGGGCCTCAGTGCCGCAGGGCCTGCGCGATCTCCGCCTTCGTCGCTCCGGACAGGGACCGGTTGCTGCGTGCCGTACCGGTCTTGGACTGTCCGGGTGCGACGCCGTCGATGTTCATGACGACGGAGTCGAGCAGATTGCCGTCCCCGTCACGGAAGTTGACCATGATCGTGTAGTCGGCGGTCTTGTCCTTGGGGTTGGTCGCGGTGATCTCCGCGACCGTCCGGTCCCCGTCGGTGCTCGTCGGCCCGGCCTTGACGTCGCCGCCGGCGTTCACCCCGTCCTTGACCTCGTTCATCTTCTCCTGGGCGGCCGAGGCGACGGCCGCGGTGGCGGAGGAGACGATCTCGCCGGCCTTGTCCTTGGCGGCGTCGCAGCCGGTGAGGGGGACGAGGAGGACGGCGGCGGCGAGCGCGATTCCCGTCGTGGGTCGCATCTGCCGGCGCCTCAGAACGTCTCGCCCGGGCCGTACCGCTCGTCCGTGGCCAGCGCCCAGATCACGAAGATCGAGATGGCCATGGAGAAGAGCGCCCACCACGGCTGGTAGGGCAGGAAGAGGAACTGGAAGAGGATGTTGAGGGAGGCCAGGGCGATACCGGCGACCCGGCCCCACTCGGCGCCCTTGAGGATGCCGAAGCCGGCGATGGCGACGATGACGCCGAGGATCAGGTGGATCCAGCCCCAGGTGGTGAGGTTGAACTTGAAGACGTAGTCGCCGACGCGGGTGTAGATGTCGTCCTCGGCGATGCCTGCGATGCCCTGGAAGACGTCCATGAAGCCGGTGACCAGCATGAGGACGCCGGCGAAGAGGGTGCCGCCGGCGGCCCAGGCGCCGGAGGTGCTGCTCGGCTTGGTGCCCGACGGGCGGGGTGCGGTGTTCTGGCTCATGGCCCCATCGTCGGAGCGTTCGTACGATTCCGAACTTTCAACTGGGCCGAACGAGTGAGCGAAGGAAGGTGTCGAGGGCCGCGTCGAACTCCTCGGGCCGCTCCAGGTTCGGCAGGTGCGCGGCCCGTTCGATCACGGTGAGCGTGGAGTGGGGGAGCAGGGCGTGCATCTCCTCCGCGTCCGCCACCGGGGTGTACGTGTCGTCCCGGCCGACGACGACGAGCGCGGGCACCGCGACCGTGGTGAGCGTCTCGCGGTAGTCGGGCCGCTCGGCCCGGCCGCGCAGGGCGGCGGCCGCGGCGACCGGGTCGGTGGCGCACATCA
This sequence comes from Streptomyces sp. NPDC055815, assembly GCF_053616475.1. NCBI lineage: Bacteria > Bacillati > Actinomycetota > Actinomycetes > Kitasatosporales > Streptomycetaceae > Streptomyces > Streptomyces sp. NPDC055815. The sequence goes on from NZ_JBSHDU010000115.1 coordinate 1,863, forward strand.
TGCGGTGGACGTGCGGCGCGGCGTGCGTGTTGTACGGGGCGACCATCCGGTCCAGCACCTCGTCGGCGTACCCCCGCATGCCCTCCCGCAGGAGCCGGTCCGCCATGGCGTTCCGGGCCTTCTTGCCGTCCTCGGTCTCGGCGGCGGGGAAGGTGTCGGCGAGGACGAGTCCGCGGACCCGCTCGGGGTGACGGCGGACGAGCTCCATGGCGATCTGGCCGCCCATGGAGAGCCCGGCGAGGACGCACTCCTCGATCTCCAGGGAGTCGAGGAGGGCGACGAGGTCCTCGGCGAACGCGCCGAGGCCGGTGGAGCCGGTCGTCGCGCCGAGCGGCGTGGCGCCGTACCCCCGCAGGTCGGGGGCGATGACGCGGTGGGTGCGGGAGAAGCGGTCGATCTGCGGCTGCCACATGGTGTGGTCGAAGGGGTGGCCGTGGACGAGGAGGAGAGCGGGACCGGTGCCTCGGTCCTCGAAGAAGGTGGGCATGACGGCAGGCTAGGCAGCCCCAACTGCTCGGTGCAATAAGATCTTTGCTCTCGGTGCAATGAGGAGGGCGGGGCTCGTGGAGGAGTACCGGAGGATCGCCGACCGGGTCGAGGCGGCCGTACGGGACGGGCGGCTGCGCCCCGGCGACCGGCTGCCGCCGCAGCGGGTCTTCGCCCGCCGCCACGGGATCGCGAACTCGACGGCGATCCGGGTGTACGGGGAGCTGGCCCGCCGCGGCCTGGTCGTCGGCGAGGTCGGGCGCGGCACCTTCGTCCGGGCCGCGCCCCCGCTGCCCGGGCCCGCGCTCGCCGAGGCGACCGGCGCCGCGCCCGTCGACCTCCAGCTCAACTACCCCGCGGCCGACGGCCAGTCGGAGCTGATGGCCCGCGCCCTCGCGGCGCTCGCCCGGCCCGACGTGCTCGCCGAGGCCGTGTCCCGGCCCGCCGCCGCGACCGGCACGGCCGAGGCCCGGGAGGCCGCCGTGACCGTCCTCGCCCGGCCCGGCTGGGCCCCCGACCCCGACGGCGTCCTCTTCGCCGGGAACGGCCGCCAGGCCATCGCCGCCGCCCTCTCCGCCCTCGTACCGCCCGGCGGCCGCCTCGGCGTCGAAGCGCTCACGTACCCCCTGGTCAAAGCGGTCGCGGAACGCCTGGGCATCCGCCTGGTACCGCTGGCCCTGGACGAAGAAGGCGTACGACCGGAGGCCCTGGAGGCCACCCACCGGGGCGCGCCCCTCTCCGCCGTCTACCTCCAGCCCACCCTCCACAACCCGCTCTCCACCACCGCCGGGGAAGGACGCCGGGCCGAACTCGCCGAGCTGCTGCGCCGCCTGGACCTGACGGCCGTCGAGGACACCACCTGGGCCTTCCTCCTGCCCGACGCGCCCGCGCCGCTCGCCGCCCACGCCCCCGAGCGGGTCCTCCTCGTCGACAGCCTCTCCAAGCGGCTCGCCCCCGGACTGACCGTCGGCTACCTCGTCGTGCCGCCGCGGCTCCGGGCGCCGGTGGCCGACGCCCTGCGCTCCGGCGCCTGGACGGCCGGCGGGCTCGCGCTCGCCGCCGCCACCCGCTGGACCGGGGACGGGACGGTCGTGGAGGCGGTGGCGCTCAAGCGGGCGGACACGGAGGCCCGGCACGGCCTGGTCCTGCGGCACCTCGGCGGGTACGTGACCCGCACCTCCCCGCACGCCTACTACTGCTGGTGGGAGCTGCCCGCGCCCTGGCGCGCGGAGACCTTCACGGCGGCGGCCGCCGCACGCGCGGGCGTGGCCGTCACCCCCGGGAGCGCCTTCGCCGTGGGGCCCGGCGTGGCGTTCGACGCGGTCCGGCTGGGCCTCGCGTCCCCGCCGCGACCGGTGCTCGACGCGGCCCTCACCCGCCTGGCGACGGTGGCCGCCGAAGGGCCTTGATCCAGTTGCGGGGCGCCGGACGCGGGTGTGCCCTGGAGGGTGCGGGACCCGGAACCAGGGGGGCGAGAGACGAGGAGCTCCTGCCATGGCCGCACACGCAGCGGCGCCCACCAGGCGCCGGATCAGCACGCACGGCTGGGGACTCCCGGTCACGATCGGCGTCCTGTACGGCTTGTACGCGGAGGTCAACGCCCGCGACGGCGGCGCGCTCAGCTGGGGACAGTTCTGGCTGGGCCTCATCTCGGCGATCGTCCTCGCCGTCGCGCTGTACGCCCTCCGGCGCTACGGCCACACCCTGCCCCGCGAGGCCCGCGGTGCCGCCTGGGGCGCCCTCTGCGGCATCGCGGTCGGCTTCCTGTACAGCCTGACCGGCGCGAGCGTCTACTCGTCGGTGGTGCTCGGGTTGGTGGTGGGAGGGGTGTCGGGCGGCGCGGCGTTCTACCTCTTCTACACCCACGAGGACGCGACGGGCCACCCTGCCCCGTACTGACCCCGTTGTGGGCGCGCTTCCGCCCGTTGTGGGCATGCGTTCCGCAAGGGGCGATGGGGGTCCCCCCTGCTCGAGCGAAGCCGAGAGCTTGGGGGAGGGTGGGCACAACGGAACGGTGCCCTTGCCGGCGCCAGAGGCTTACGCGCCTGAACCCGCACCGGATGCGCGCCGCGCAAGGTGGTGCGGGTCAGGGCGCGGAACGCGGAGGCGCCGCTTAGGGCGCCGTCCCGTGTGCCCACCCGTCCCGCCCCAGCGGGACGATTGCCCACACGGGCGTGTGGGCGCCGCCCAGGCCGGGCGCGGGCCGCACACGGGCGCGGGGCGCCGCCCGACGCGGGCTCCACACGGGGGGGGGCTACCCCGGCTCGCCCCGCACCACCACCACCGGGCACGGCGCGTGCTGGGTGACGTGGGAGGAGACCGAGCCGAGGACGGCGGCCTTGAACCCGCTGTAGCCCCGGTCACCGACGACAAGGAGGCTCGCGCCGGCGGCCGCGTCGATGAGGGCCTGGGTGGCGTTGGCGCCGACCACCGTGCGGGTGACGGCGGCGGCCTCCTCGGGCGTGAGGGTCGCGTCGATCGCCTGGTCGAGGATCTGCCGGGCGAGCTGCTCGGGGTCGAACTGGAGCGGAACGCCCGGCATCACCGGCGCCCACACCGCCGGGTAGTCCCAGCTGATCACCGCCTGGAGCGGGCCCCCGGTGAGGGCGGCCTGTGCGGCCGCCCACGTCAGGGCCTTCAGGGAAGGCTCCGATCCGTCCACGCCCACCACGATCCTGCCGCCGGCCATCGCCGACCTCCGTTTCGTCGCCGCCAGTGGACCTAACGTAACAAAACCGGTCAGTCCAGGCGCAGATCCGCGAGCTGCTTCTCGAACGGGACGATCTCCTCGTCGTCCGTCCGCCGGGCCGGCCGCGCCGCGACCGTGTCCGCGAACTCGTTGCCCGCCCGGGTGATCCGCGCCGGCAGCCCTTCCGTGTACTCGTCGCCGCCGGAGCCCCAGTCCTCCGAGGCCGCGTAGACGGCGGTGGGGGAGACGGATGCGCGCAGGTAGGCGAAGAGGGGGCGCAGGGCGTGGTCCAGGACCAGGGAGTGGCGGGCCGTGCCGCCGGTCGCGCCGATGAGGACCGGCGTACCGCTCAGTGCCGTCGGGTCGATGAGGTCGAAGAAGGACTTGAACAGGCCGCTGTAGGAGGCGGTGAAGACCGGGGTCACCGCGATGACGCCGTCCGCCGACGTCACCTTCTCGATGGCCTCCTCCAGCGCCGCCGACGGAAAGCCTGTCACGAAGTTCTTCGCGATGTCGACGGCCAGGTCGCGCAGTTCGACGACCTCGACGTCGACGGCGTACTCCTGCTCGGCGAGCCGGTACCGGGCCGCCTGGAGCAGCCGGTCGGCGAGCAGCCGGGTGGAGGACGGGGAGCTCAGGCCGGCCGAGACGGCGACCAGCTTCAACGTCTGCATGGGGTCAGACCTCCTGCTTCGACGCGAGGACGGACGGGTGGAGCGGGGCGGTCTCCGGTACGCCGGCGGGCCGCAGGTTCGCGAACTCCTTGCGCAGCACCGGGACGACCTCCTCGCCGAGGATGTCGAGCTGTTCCAGGACCGTCTTGAGGGGCAGTCCGGCGTGGTCGACGAGGAACAGCTGGCGCTGGTAGTCGCCGACGTACTCGCGGAAGGACAGGGTGCGTTCGATGACCTCCTGCGGGGAGCCGACGGTCAGCGGGGTCTCGCGGCTGAACTCCTCCAGGGACGGACCGTGGCCGTAGACCGGCGCGTTGTCGAAGTACGGGCGGAACTCCCGTACCGCGTCCTGGGAGTTCTTCCGCAGGAAGACCTGGCCGCCGAGGCCGACGATCGCCTGCTCCTCCGTGCCGTGGCCGTAGTGCGCGTACCGCTGCCGGTAGAGCCGGACCATCTTCTCGGTGTGCTGCTTGGGCCAGAAGATGTGGTTCGCGAAGAAGCCGTCGCCGTAGTAGGCGGCCTGTTCGGCGATCTCGGGGGAGCGGATGGAGCCGTGCCAGACGAACGGCGGGACGCCGTCGAGCGGGCGCGGGGTGGACGTGAAGCCCTGGAGGGCGCTGCGGAACTTGCCCTCCCAGTCGACGACGTCCTCCCTCCACAGCTTGTGGAGGAGCGCGTAGTTCTCGATGGCGAGCGGGATGCCCTGGCGGATGTCCTGGCCGAACCACGGGTAGACCGGGCCGGTGTTGCCGCGGCCCATCATCAGGTCGACGCGGCCGTCGGCGAGGTGCTGGAGGGTGGCGTAGTCCTCGGCGATCTTCACCGGGTCGTTGGTGGTGATCAGCGTCGTGGACGTGGACAGGATCAGGTTCTCCGTGCGGGCGGCTATGTGCCCGAGGAGGGTCGTCGGGGAGGACGGGACGAACGGCGGGTTGTGGTGCTCGCCGGTCGCGAAGACGTCGAGCCCGACCTCCTCGGCCTTGAGCGCGATCGCGACGGTGTTCTTGATGCGCTCGTGCTCGCTGGGGGTGCGGCCGGTGGTGGGGTCGGTCGTCACGTCGCCGACGGTGAAGATCCCGAACTGCATCGTGCTCACCTCTCGCGGTGTCTGCCTTGCGGCCTAGTGGTTGAAGCTTAAACTATCCGCTCCAACGATGCGACCCCCTCCCCTATTCCGGCCCGCCCCGACGACCCCCGGACGCCCGGCGGCCCGCCCCGACGACCCCCGGACGTCCGGCGGCCCGCTCCGACGGCGCCCGGACGCCCGGCGGCGCGCTCCGACGACGCCCGGACGCCCGTACCCTGGACCCCATGACCGAGAAGACGTACGACAACGAACGCTGGAAAGAGCGGGGCGTGATGCTCCGCGTCTTCGTGTACGTCTTCGCCACCCACGCCTTCGCCGGCTTCGTCTGGCTGCTCTTCTACGTCGGCCAGAACGCCCAGAAGTAGCGCCGGACCAGCGCTCACGTAGAGTCCCCGACGTGAACGCTGCGATATCGGTGGTGTCGGTCGTCGGGATCGGCGCGGACGGCTGGGACGGGCTCCCCGAGAGCTCCCGGCGTGTCCTGCGCGCCGCCGAGGTCCTCATCGGCGCCCCCCGCCAGCTGGGCCTCCTGCCCGCCGCCGACTGCCCCGGCGAGCGGATCACCTGGCCCTCCCCCCTCCGCCCCGCCGTCCCCGGACTGCTCGCCGCCCACGAGGGCCGCGCGATCGCCGTCCTCGCCAGCGGAGACCCCAGCTTCCACGGCATCGCCCGCACCCTCGCGGAGACCGCCGGCGCCGAGCGCCTGCGCGTCCACCCGCACCCGTCCTCCGTCTCGTACGCCTGCGCCCGCCTCGGCTGGCCCCTGGACGCCACCGAGACGGTCTCGCTCGTCGCCCGCCCCCTCGCCGGGCTCTCCGCCGCGCTGCACGACGGCCGCCGCCTCCTCGTCCTCAGCGAAGGCGCCGAGACGGCCGCGCGGGTCGCGGACCTGCTCCGTACGAGCGGCTGGGGCGGCACCCGGATCCGCGTCCTCGAACAGCTCGGCGGCCCCGCCGAGCGGGTCCTCGACGGGACCGCCGCCGACTGGCCCCACGAGCGGACCGACGCCCTCAACGTCCTCGCCCTCGACTGCGTACGCGACCCGGACGCCCTCCGGCTCGGCGCCGTGCCCGGACTCCCCGACGAGGCGTACGAGCACGACGGCCAGCTCACCAAGCGGTACGTGCGCGCCGCCACCCTCGCCGCCCTCGCCCCCGCCCCCGGCGAACTCCTCTGGGACGTCGGCGGCGGCTCAGGCTCCATCGGCGTCGAATGGATGCGGAGCCACCGCTCCTGCCGGGCCGTCGCCGTCGAGAAATCCCCCGAGCGGGCCGCCCGCATCACCCGCAACGCCGAGGCGCTCGGCGTCCCCGGCCTGCGGGTCGTCACCGGCCCGGCCCCCGCCTCGCTCACCGGCCTCCCGACCCCGGACGCGGTCTTCATCGGCGGCGGCCTCACCGCCCCCGGCCTGCTCGACACCTGCTGGGAGGCCCTGCCGCCGGGCGGGAGGCTCGTCGCCAACACGGTGACCCTCGAATCCGAGGCGCTGCTCGCTCAGTGGTACGGCCGCCACGGCGGCGAACTGATCCGGCTCGCCGTCTCCACCGCCGTGCCCGTGGGCGGCTTCACCGGCTGGCGCCAGGCCATGCCCGTCACGCAATGGTCCGTAACGAAGGGTTGTACCGACTCATGACCGTCTACTTCATCGGAGCGGGCCCCGGCGCGGCCGACCTGATCACCGTGCGCGGCGCGCGGACCCTCGCGAAGTGCGGGGTCTGCCTGTACGCGGGCTCGCTCGTCCCCACCGAGCTCCTCGCGGAGTGCCCGCCGGACGCGAAGCGCGTCGACACGGCGAAGATGGACCTCGACCAGATCGTCGCCGAGATCGTCGCCGCCCACGAGGCCGGGCAGGACGTGGCCCGGCTGCACTCCGGCGACCCGTCGGTGTTCAGCGCGGTCGCCGAGCAGATGCGGCGCCTGGACGCGGCCGGAATCCCGTACGAGGTCGTGCCGGGCGTCCCGGCGTTCGCGGCGGCCGCGGCGGCGCTGAAGCGGGAGCTGACGGTCCCGACGGTCGGCCAGACGGTGATCCTCACCCGCATCGCCCAGCAGGCCACCCCGATGCCGGAGGGCGAGGACCTCGCGACCCTCGGGCGCAGCGGCGCCCTGCTCGTCCTGCACCTGGGCGCCCGCTACGTCGACCGGATCGTCTCCGAGCTGGTCCCGCACTACGGCGCCGACTGCCCGGTGGCCGTGGTCGCGATGGCGAGCCGGCCGGACGAGGTGATCCTGCGCGGCACCCTGGAGGACATCGCGGAGCAGGTGAAGGCGGCCGGGATCACCAAGACCGCCGTCATCATCGTGGGCCGCACCCTCGCCGCCTCGGAGTTCCGCGACAGCCACCTGTACGACCCGGCCCGGGACCGCCACACCTGCTGAGCGGTTCCCGGGCCCGGGGCCGGACGGGATTCAGGCGTTGGGCCGCTTCCCGTGGTTGGCCTTCTTCTTCTTGCGGGCCCGCTTCTTGTTGCCGCGCTTCGCCATGGGACTTCCTCTCGCTCGGGACGGGGAACTCTGCCGTGGCCAGCCTAGGAGCGGGGCCGCGGCGCCGCATGTCGGTGCCAGGGGCTTGAATGGGTCCCGTGACCGTCTACGACGTGGCCCGGGCGCTGCCGGGCATCGAGGAACTGCGCGACCACTCCCGGGGGCTCGCGATGCTGGACGCCGTCCTGAGCCCGGAGTGGGAGAGCCGGTACTACTCCTTCGACGCGCACTGGTCGGAGACCGAGCAGCTGGCGTCGATGAAGGACGGCGAGGGCGGTGAGTACACGATCGTCCTCTCCGCCGCGGGGGTGTTCGCGCGCGTCTTCGACCACGAGTCGCCGCTGAGCCCCTTCGGGCCGCTCGCGGACGGGCAGACCTGGCCCGGGGTGCTCGACGGCGTCCCCGAGGCCTTCCGGGAGTACCTGACGGAGCCCGCGTTCACGGACGAGGACGGGGTGCACGTGACCACCGCCTGCCTGTGGCGCGAGGCGACGGACACGGCCTGGCACACGGGCCCCGTCGAGTTCCCCGACCTGGACGGCCGCGAGGACCCCGACGGCTCCGGCCGCTTCCTGCACCTGCTCGTCGACCGCTCGGCGGAGGCGTACGCCGAGTTCGCCGAGGACTACTACGAGCAGCCGGTCGACCTGGACGCCGTGCGTCACGTCCTGGCCCTGCGCCCCCTCACGCCCGAGGTCGTCGCGGCCCTCAACCCGGAGGTGACGCTCGCCGACCTGGCGGAGGACGTGGCGGAGATCGGCTACCCGACCGCCTGACGGGCCCCGCCCCACTCCGGCGCCAGCACCGACATCACCGTCGCGTCCACCCGCTCCCCCTCCCAGAGGAGCGCGGCCCGCAGGACGCCCTCCGGGCGGAAGCCGGCCTTCTCGTAGGCGCGGCGGGCGCGGGGGTTGAAGGCGTACACCTCCAGCCAGATCCGGTACAGGCCGAGCGTCTCGAAGCCGTGGCCGACGATCAGCCGGGTCGCCTCCGTGCCGAGGCCCCGGCCGACGGCGTCCGGGACGAAGGCGATCCGGAAGGCGCAGCTCTCGTTGCCGGGGTCCCACTCGTTGAGGACGGCCTCGCCGACGACCCGGCCGGTCGCCCGCTCGACCACGGCGAGGTCGAGCCGGTCGTCCTGCGCGGCCCGGGATCCGTACCACTTCAGGAGCGCCGCCTCGTCGAAGCGCGTGTGGCTGCCGGTGAGCCGGGTGACCTCGGGGTCCTCGAACAGCGGCAGCAGCGCGGGCACGTCCGCCTCGGTGACGGGGCGGAGGACGACGAGGTCACCGGTGAGGGTCGGCTTGTGCGAGAAGTCGGTCATGACGGGAGTCTCGGCTCTCGTCACGGCCCCTGTCGCGCGGTTTACGGCCCGGCCACCGACGACCGTCCGACCACCGTCCCCGCGCGGTCGATGCAGATCACGTCCACCGCGACGGGGGCGCCGCGCAGGACGGCCAGGGCCTCGTCGCGGGCGCGGGCGGCGACGAGGTCGCCCAGGGGGACGGCGGCGGCCTCGCAGAGGCGGAGGGCGGCGAGCCCGGTGTTGGCCTCGGCGATCTCGGCGGCCAGGGTCTCCGACGCGCCGCCCGTGCGGGCCAGGTCGGCGAGGAAGGCCTTGTCGACCTGGGAGCGGGCCGAGTGGAGGTCCAGGTGGCCGGCGGCCAGTTTGGACAGCTTGGCGAAGCCGCCGCAGATCGTGAGCCGGTCGACGGGGTGGCGGCGGATGTACTTGAGGACGGCGCCCGCGAAGTCGCCCATGTCGAGGAGGGCGATCTCGGGAAGGTCGTACAGCGACGACACCGTGCGCTCCGACGTCGAACCCGTGCAGCCCGCGACGTGGGTGAGGCCGCCCGCGCGGGCCACGTCGACGCCGCGGCGGATGGAGTCGATCCAGGCGGAGCAGGAGTACGGGACGACGACGCCGGTCGTGCCGAGGATCGACAGGCCGCCGAGGATGCCGATGCGCGGGTTCCAGGTGGAGCGGGCGATCTCGGCGCCGTTGTCGACGGAGACGGTGATCTCGACGTCGCCGCTGCCGCCGTGCCGGGCGGCGACCTCCGCGACGTGCTCGCGCATCAGCTGCCGGGGGACGGGGTTGATGGCGGGTTCGCCGACGTCGAGGGGGAGGCCGGGCAGGGTGACGGTGCCGACGCCGGGGCCCGCGCGGAAGACCACGCCCGACCCCGGCGGCAGGAGCCGTACCGTCGAGCGGATCACGGCCCCGTGCGTGACGTCGGGGTCGTCGCCGGCGTCCTTGACGACGGCGGCCATGGCGGAGCCGCCCGTCAGGGACTCGGCGGTCAGCGCGAAGGACGGCGTCTGGCCCTTCGGCAGGGTGATCGTCACCGGGTCGGGGAAGTCGCCGGTGAGCAGCGCGGTGTACGCGGCGGTGGTGGCGGCCGTCGCGCAGGCACCGGTCGTCCAGCCCGGGCGGAGGCCGGTGTGCTTGAGTTGGGCCTCACGCCCGCCGCCTGTACTCACGAAGAGGCTCCTGTGCACGTACTCATTCTCGGCGGGACCACCGAGGCCCGCGCCCTCGCCGGACTGCTGGACGGCCGGGTCCGGGTCACCAGCTCCCTCGCGGGGCGGGTGGCGAGCCCGCGGCTGCCGGCCGGGGAGGTCCGGATCGGCGGGTTCGGCGGGCCGGAGGGGCTCGCGGCCTGGCTGCGGGAGCACGCCGTGGACGCGGTCATCGACGCCACCCATCCCTTCGCCGAGCGGATCAGCTTCAACGCGGCCCGGGCGGCCGCCACCGCCCATGTTCCCCTGCTGGCCCTGCGGCGCCCCGGCTGGGTCCCGGTGGACGGCGACGACTGGCACCCGGTCGCGTCCCTTCCGGAGGCGGCCGGGGCCCTGGCCGGCCTCGGCGACCGTGTCTTCCTCACCACCGGCCGCATGGGCCTCGCGGCCTTCGCCGCCTGCCCCCAGTGGTTCCTGGTCCGCTCGGTGGACGCCCCGGACACCCCGATGCCGGCCCGCACGGAGATCCTCCTCGACCGGGGCCCGTTCACCCTGGCCGGCGAGCGTGAACTCCTCGCCCGGCACCGGATCGACGTGGTGGTGACGAAGGACAGCGGCGGCGCGGCGACGTCCCCGAAACTGACGGCGGCCCGCGAGGCAGGCGTCCCGGTCGTCGTCGTCCACCGCCCCCCGGTCCCGGAGGACATACGAACGGCGGCGACCCCCGAGGAGGCCGCCGCCTGGGTGTTCGGTGCGGGAGGGGCTCAGACCCGGTCTTCGTAGACGGAGTCCCACGCGTAGGTGCCGGCCACGCTGCCGTCGGCCCGCAGGGCTTCGAGCACGTAGAAGTACGTGTTGCCCGGAGTGGCGGCGGTGTCGGTCCACCATGCGGGCGTTCCGGCCGCGGTGAGCGGGAGCAGCCCGGCGTGCTGGGGCTCGTACGTCTTCGTGGCCTCGTTCCAGCGGCTCATCCGGTAGCCGGTGACCGTCTCGCACGCGGCGACGGCGGTGGCGCAGGTCCAGTTGATGGACGGCTGGTTGGGGGCGCCGGTCCGTGTGCTGTGGCCCAGGGAGCCGAGCCCCCACGCGGTGGTGACCCGTACGGACGGTCGGACGTCGAGCTCGGTGGCCGTGACCTTGACGACGGCCGGGTCGGACGGCGACAGATGGTTGCTCCAGCGGTCGTTGGCGACGACCGCGTACACGTACGTCTCACCGTCCGGCAGGCCGCCGCAGAGGTCCGCGAGCGGCTCGCGCGTGCTGCCGCTGCCGCAGGCGGTCGCGGAGAGCCACTTGACGCTGCCGTCTGCCTGTTGGGCGCCCGTCCAGACCCGGTAGGCGTAGGCGGCGTCGTCCAGGTCGTCCGCGGCCGAGGCGTTCCAGCTCACCAGCACGCCGTCGGCGCGCGGGGTGGCCGTCACGCCCGTGACCGGGCCGGGCGCGACCCGGTCGCCGGTGCGGACGGTGAGCGGAGCGGAGAGCGCCGACTCGTTGCCGGCCGCGTCGACCGCCGTGACGGCGTAGCTGTAGTAGGTGCCGGCGGTCATGCCGAGGTCGCGGCAGTGACCGTCGTCGCCGGCGAAGTAGCTGCCCTCCGCGTCGCAGGTCACGCGGGTGAGCGCGGCCGGGTCGAGGGTGGTGCCGGGCGAGCGGTAGACGCGGTAGGTGCCGCCGTTGGTGAAGTCGATGTCGAAGTTGTCGGGTGCTTCCCAGTAGACGGTGGTCGCGCTGATCTCGACGTAGGAGTTCAGGCCGGTCGGGGGCGGCGGCGGGGTCCTGTCGACCCTGTCACCGCTCGCGGTGCCGGAGTACGCCGACGGGTTGCCGGCCGCGTCGTAGGCCCGGACGCGGTAGTACCGCGGGACGCCGAAGGCGCTCGTCGTGTCCTGGTAGGAGGGCTTGATGGCCGGGGTGAGCAGGGTGTACGGGCCCGTCGCCTGGTCGGCCGCCTCCACGTCGTAGCGGACCGCGTCGGGCACCGCCTGCCAGCTGAGTGCGTTGGTCAGGGCGCCGGTGTCGACGACGAGGCCGGTCGGGGCGGCCGGTCCGGTCCGGTCGACGGAGGTGATCTGCTGGTCGGAGCTGCCGACCGACTCGTTGCCCGCCTTGTCCCGGGCCCGTACCTCGTAGACGTATGTCTGGCCGGTGGGCGGCGGGATGTCGGCGTACGTCCTGCCGGTCAGAGGGGCTGTGCCGCTGATCCGGCTCCAGGTGGTCGACGTGCTCAGCCGTCGGTACACGCTGTATCCGGCGAGGTCCATCTCCTTGTTCGGGGCCCAGTTCACTCTGGTCTTCAGGTCGCCCGACCAGTCGTACCAGGCGCCGACACCGGTCGGCGCCAGCGGGCGGACCTTGTCGTAGGTCGCCGAAGTGACCGGCGTGTAGGTGAACTTGACGTTGGCCGCGCCCGTCCACGTCGCGTAGGACACGACGATGCTGTGCCGCCCGGCCGGGACGGCGAGGCCGACCGTCTTCTTCTGGGTGGTGGTGACGTTCTTCCAGAGGTCGATCTTCCGGACGCCGTCGAGGGTGACGCGGATTCCGTCCTGGGCCTCGGCGGCGAAGATGAACGGGCCGCCCGAGCCGAAGTCCCGTGTCACCGACCAGCGGACGGAGAAGTTGTCCTTGGGCAGGGTGACTCCGGGCGGGTCACCGAGGCCGTAGTTCTCGGAGATCGCGTTGTCGCAGGTGGTCAGCTTCGGCGTGCCGGTGAGGGTGGTGTTGGCGAAGTACTCCGCCTTCCACACCGGGGACGTGCAGGTGACGGCCGCGGCGGCCGGGGTGGCGGTGAGCAGACCGCCGGAGGCGGCGAGGGCGGCCGTGACGGCCAGGGCGCTCAGCCGGGTACGAGTCATCACAGGGGGGCGGGCCCTTTCCGGACCTATGTGCGGCATGTGAAACGGGGGAACGCTTGTGTGACTCGTGAGGTGGGTGCGGGGTTGCCCTCGCACCCACCCCCGATGTCAGCCGTAACGCCGCGGCGTCCACGCGATCGTGCGCCCGTCGCCCCGTTCGACCGCCCGCGTCTGCGAGGAGCCGATCAGGAGGAGGGTGCGCATGTCGACCTCCGTCGGGTCCAGGGCCTTCAGGGTCAGGATCCGGACCGACTGCTCCGGGCCGCCGACGTCGCGGGCGACGACGACCGGGGTTTCCGGGGCGCGGAGTTCGAGGAGGAGGTCGCGGGCGGCGGCCACCTGGTGGGTGCGGGACTTGGAGCCCGGGTTGTAGAGGGCGATGACGAGGTCGGCGGACGCGGCCGCGCGGAGCCGGGCCTCGATGGCGTCCCAGGGCTTGAGCCGGTCGGAGAGGGAGATCGTGGCGTAGTCGTGGCCGAGGGGGGCGCCCGCCGCGGCGGCCGCCGCGTTCGCCGCGGTCACCCCCGGGAGGACCCGTACGGGCACGTCCGCGTACTCCGGTTCGCAGGCGACCTCCAGGACCGCCGTCGCCATGGCGAAGACGCCCGGGTCGCCGCCGGAGACCACCGCGACCTTCCGGCCGCGCCGGGCCAGGTCGAGGGCGAACTCGGCGCGCTCGGACTCGACCTTGTTGTCGGAGCCGTGCCGGATCTGGCCGGGGCGGAGGACGGGGACCCGGTCGAGGTAGGTGGTGTAGCCGACGAGGACGTCGGCGTTGACGAGCGCGCCGCGCGACTCGGGGGTGAGCCAGGGTGCCCCGGCCGGGCCGGTGCCGACGACGGTGACCTCGCCCGTCTCCCGTACGGGAGGCTCCTGGTCGACACGGGAGGGGAGGACGGCGACCGAGAAGTACGGGACCGAGGACGGGTCCACGTCCGTGAGCTTCTCCGTGCGCTCGCCCGACATGAACGCCCGCTCCACGTACCGCGCGTCCTCCAGGCGGCCGGCCCGCTCCAGGGCCCGCCTCACCGTCGGGAACGTGCGGCCCAGCTTCATCACGACCGCCGAGTCCGTGCCCGCCAGACGGGCCGTCAGCTCGTCCTCCGGCAGGGTGCCGGGGATGATCGTGAGGACCTCCTCCGCCTCGCACAGCGGCTCGCCGAGCCGGGCGGCGGCGGCGCTGACCGAGGTCACGCCGGGGATGACGGTCGTGTCGTAGCGGTCCGCGAGCCGCTTGTGCATGTGCTGGTACGAGCCGTAGAACAGCGGGTCGCCCTCGGCGAGGACGGCGACGGTCCGCCCGGCGTCCAGGTGGGCGGCGAGGCGGGCCGAGGCCTCCTCGTAGAAGTCGTTCAGGGCGCCCCGGTAGCCGCCCGGGTGGTCCGTGGTCTCCACCGTGAGCGGGTACATCAGCCGCTCCTCGATGTGGTCCTCGCGGATGTGCTCGGCGGCGATGGAGCGCGCTATGGAGCGGCCGTGGCGGGCCGAGTGGTAGGCGATGACGTCGGCGGAGGCGATGGCCTTCACGGCGGCGACCGTCATCAGGTTCGGGTCGCCGGGGCCGAGGCCGACCCCGTACAGCTTTCCGGTCACGGTCGTCATGCCTGGATCTCCGCTTCGTGGGCGAGGGCGTTGATCGCGGCGGCCGTCATCGCGCTGCCGCCGCGCCGGCCCCGTACGACCAGGTAGTCGAGGCCGAGGGTGTTCTCGGCCAGGGCGTCCTTGGACTCGGCGGCGCCGATGAAGCCGACGGGGATGCCGAGGACGGCGGCGGGCCTGCCCGCGCCCTTCGCGACCATCTCCAGGAGGTGGAAGAGGGCGGTCGGCGCGTTGCCGATGGCGACGACGGAGCCTTCGAGGCGGTCCCGCCACAGTTCGAGGGCGGCGGCCGAGCGGGTGGTGCCGAGCTCGGCGGCGAGGCCGGGGACGGCCGGGTCGGAGAGCGCGCAGAGCACCTCGTTGTCGGCGGGCAGCCGCTTGCGGGTGACACCGCTGGCGACCATCTGCGCGTCGCAGAGGATGGGCGCGCCGGCCCGGAGGGCGGCGCGGGCGTTCGCGACGACCTGCGGCGAGTAGGCGATGTCCTGCACGAGGTCGGTCATCCCGCACGCGTGGATCATCCGGACGGCCACCTGGGCGACGTCGGCGGGCAGGCCCGCGAGGTCCGCCTCGGCGCGGATCGTGGCAAAGGACCGGCGGTAGATCTCCGTCCCGTCCTTCTCGTAGTCGAACATCCTGGTGCTCTCGCTCATCTCGTGTGGGTCGGCAGGCTGCGGGCCGTGGTCACTGCTTCGGGCAGGGCGGTACGGGGGGTGGGGACGCCGTCCACCAGGTAGGTGTCGTCGCCGGTGGCGAGGACGTCGACCCAGATGCCGTGCGGGTGGCCGCAGCGGCGCTCGCACCCCGAGTAGTGGACGGGCAGGCCCCCGCGGCGGACGAGGCCGGCGTCCGTCCGTACGTCGGCGAGGGACTTGGCGCAGCCGGGGCGTCCGGTGCAGGCGCTGACCCCGACGGCGGGCAGGTCGGGCCGGGTGATCAGGCCGTACGACGCGAGGGCGGGGAGTCCTGCGGGGTCCCCGACGACGACCACTCCGCGCCAGGGCGTGAGCCGCAGGTCGTCGGCGCCGTCCGCCAGGGCCCGCAGCTGGGCGGCGGTGAGCCGGCCGAGCGGGGCGAGGACGTGCAGGGCGCGGTCGCCGAGGGGCCCGGGCGCGGGCGGCGGGGACGCGGGGAGCGGCGGTACGGACACGGGTACGGGCTCCGCCGTCACGCCGGCCCCGGCCAGCGCGCCCACCAGGTCGAGCGGGTGCCCCGGGGGCAGTTCGCGGACCCGCCAGGCGCCGGTACCGGCCGTGCGGGCGGCCTCCAGGAAGGCCTCGGCGGCGGCGAGCGCGGCGCGGGCCGCGTCGGCGCCCGCGACCCGGAGGACCTGGCCCCCGACGTGCAGGAGCGCGTCGGCGGCCCCGGCCGGGTGCGCGACCGCGGGGGTTTCGGCGTCGACCGCGACCGCCGGGTGCCCGGCGGGCGCCGGGGTCTCCCCGTCCACTGCGATCAAGGTCACATCGCCGCCGAGGCCGGCCACGTCCCCGCGGCCGTCGTCGAGGACGAAGAGGAAGCGGCCCGAGAGGGCCGCCGCCGCGGGGGTGGCGCAGAGGAGGGCGTCCAGCGCGCGGGCCCACAACTGGACGGCGCCGTGGCCGAGTCCGTCGAGCCCGGCGGCCGGCGAGGCCACGATGTTGCGGACGCGCTCGTGGGTGGGGGAGGGCAGCAGGCCCGCCTCGGCCAGGAGGGCCGCGAGGTCCGCCCCGCAGTCCCCGGCGAGGCCGCGCAGCTCGGCGTTGCCGCGCGAGGTGATGCTGATCCGTCCGTCGCCGAGGCTCTCGGCGGCGCGGGCCAGCACCTCCGCCTGATGTGCCGTCAGACGGCCTGCGGGCAGGCGCAGTCGGGCCAGGCGTCCGTCGTCGGCGGGGTGCAGGCGCAGCGCCCCGGGGCAGGCGTCGCCACGGTCCCGTATGCGAGCTTCGCCCGGTTCGGGCGTCGGGGCTGGGGTGGGCGGCATGGCGGCGAGCATACCCACGGGGAACCGGGCGGCCACCGAGTGTGATCCGGCCGACTCTCCCGCTTTCTCCGGCCCGGAGACGGCACGATCTAGGATGCAGATCGGCATGGGGTCCCAGGACCCCGGGGAGGAAGCCCGGTGAGAATCCGGCGCGGTCCCGCCACTGTGAGCCCGTACCCCACGAGGGGACACGGGTGAGTCAGGAACTCCCGCCGTCCATACGACCACCCGGGGCGCGGACAACCCCGAGGAAGGGCCTGAGCTCGCCATGCTCCTGCTGCTGTCGCACTCCGACACCGACCTGCTCAGCGCCCGCGCGGCCAACGCCGCCCAGGCCGAGGGAGCGGTCGAGTACCGCTTCGCCAACCCCTCCCGCCTCCCCCTCGCCGACCTCCCGGCCCTCCTCGACGGCGTCGACCTGGTCGTCGTCCGGCTCCTCGGCGGGCTGCGCTCCTGGCAGGAGGGGCTCGACGCGATCCGCGCCGCCGGAAAGCCGGTCGTCGTGCTCAGCGGCGAACAGGCCCCCGACGCCCAGCTGATGGAGGCCTCCACCGTCCCGGTCGGCGTCGCCACCGAGGCGCACGCCTATCTGGCGCACGGCGGCCCCGCCAACCTGGAGCAGCTGGCCCGCTTCCTCTCCGACACCGTCCTGCTCACCGGCCACGGCTTCGAGGCCCCGGCCGCCGCCCCCACCTGGGGCCCGCTGGAGCGCACCGCACGCAACGAGACCGGCCCGACCGTCGCCGTGCTCTACTACCGCGCCCACCACATGAGCGGGAACACCGCCTTCGTCGACGCCCTGTGCGGGGCGATCGAGGACGCCGGCGCGCGGGCCCTCCCGCTGTACGTGGCGTCCCTGCGCGCCCCCGAGGCGGAGCTCGTCGAGACGCTGCGCACGGCCGACGCGATCGTCACGACCGTCCTCGCGGCCGGCGGCACCAAGCCCGCCGAGGCGCAGGCCGGCGGCGACGAGGAGGCCTGGGACGCGGGCGCGCTCGCCGCGCTCGACGTGCCGATCCTCCAGGCCCTGTGCCTGACCGGCTCGCGGGCCGCGTGGGAGGAGAACGACGAGGGCCTGTCCCCGCTCGACGCGGCCAGCCAGGTCGCCGTGCCCGAGTTCGACGGCCGCCTCATCACCGTCCCGTTCTCCTTCAAGGAGATCGACGCGGACGGTCTGCCCGCGTACGTCGCCGACGCCGAGCGCGCGGCCCGCGTCGCCGGCATCGCCGTCCGGCACGCCCGGCTGCGCCACATCCCGAACGCCGAGAAGAAGCTGGCGCTCGTCCTCTCCGCGTACCCGACGAAGCACTCCCGCATCGGCAACGCGGTCGGCCTCGACACCCCCGCCTCCGCCGTCGCCCTCCTGCGCAGGCTGCGGGAGGAGGGCTACGACTTCGGGCCCGTCGAGGACATCCCCGGTCTCGTCTCCGGCGACGGCGACGAGCTGATCTACGCCCTCATCGAGGCGGGCGGCCACGACCAGGACTGGCTGACCGAGGAGCAGCTCGCGAAGAACCCGGTCCGCATCCCGGCCGCCGACTACAAGCGCTGGTACGCGACGCTGCCCGCCGAGCTCCGCGAGCAGGTGGAGGAGCACTGGGGCCCGGCGCCCGGCGAGATGTTCCTCGACCGCTCCCGCAACCCGGAGGGCGATATCGTCCTCGCCGCCCTGCGGCGCGGGAACCTCCTGGTCCTCATCCAGCCGCCGCGCGGCTTCGGCGAGAACCCGATCGCGATCTACCACGACCCCGATCTCCCGCCGTCCCACCACTACCTGGCCGCCTACCGCTGGATCGCCGCCCGCGCCGAGGACGGCGGCTTCGGCGCCGACGCCATGGTCCACCTGGGCAAGCACGGCAACCTGGAGTGGCTGCCCGGCAAGAACGCCGGCCTGTCCGCCGCCTGCGGCCCCGACGCGGCCCTCGGCGACATCCCGCTGATCTACCCGTTCCTCGTCAACGACCCGGGCGAGGGCACCCAGGCCAAGCGGCGCGTCCACGCGACCCTCGTCGACCACCTGGTGCCGCCGATGGCCCGCGCCGACTCGTACGGCGACATCGCCCGCCTGGAGCAGCTGCTCGACGAGTACGCCCAGATCAGCTCGATGGACCCGGCGAAGCTCCCGGCCATCCGCGCCCAGATCTGGACCCTGATCCAGGCCGCGAAGCTCGACCACGACCTCGGTCTGGAGGAGCGCCCGGAGGACGACGGCTTCGACGACTTCCTGCTGCACGTCGACGGCTGGCTGTGCGAGGTCAAGGACGCCCAGATCCGCGACGGCCTGCACGTCCTCGGCGGCGCCCCGGAGGGCGAGGCCCGGGTCAACCTGGTCCTCTCGATCCTGCGCGCCCGCCAGATCTGGGGCGGTACGCAGGCGCTGCCGGGTCTGCGCGAGGCCCTCGGCCTGGACGAGTCGGCGGCGACCCGCACCACCGCCGACGAGGCGGAGGCGAAGGCCCGCGAGCTGGTGGAGGCGATGGAGGCGGCCGGCTGGGACGTGTCCGCCATCCCCACCTCGTACGGTTCCGAGGTCCAGGCCGTCCTGCGCTTCGCCTGCGAGCAGGTCGTGCCGCGGCTCGCCGCCACCACCGACGAACTCGCCCACGCCGTGCACGCCCTGAACGGCGGCTTCGTCCCCGCCGGTCCGTCGGGCTCCCCGCTCCGCGGCCTGGTCAACGTCCTGCCGACCGGCCGCAACTTCTACTCCGTCGACCCGAAGGCCGTGCCGTCCCGGCTCGCCTGGGAGACCGGCCAGGCGCTCGCCGACTCGCTGCTCACCCGCTACCGCGACGACAACGGCACGTGGCCGACCTCCGTCGGCCTGTCCCTGTGGGGGACGAGCGCGATGCGCACCGCCGGCGACGACGTCGCCGAGGCGCTCGCCCTGCTCGGCGTCCGTCCGCTGTGGGACGAGGCCTCGCGCCGGGTGAACGGCCTGGAGCCGATCCCGCTCGCCGAGCTCGGCCGCCCGCGCGTCGATGTGACGCTGCGCATCTCGGGCTTCTTCCGTGACGCGTTCCCGCACGTCATCGGCCTTCTCGACGATGCCGTACGGCTCGTCGCGGGCCTGGAGGGCGAGTCCGCCGAGGACAACTACGTACGGGCGCACGCGCAGGCCGACCTCGCCGAGCACGGTGACGAGCGGCGCGCCACCACCCGGATCTTCGGCTCGCGGCCCGGCACGTACGGCGCGGGCATCCTGCAGCTGATCGACTCGCGCGACTGGCGCACGGACGCCGACCTCGCCGAGGTGTACACGGTGTGGGGCGGGTACGCGTACGGGCGCGGGCTCGAAGGCCGCCCGGCGCGCGCCGAGATGGAGACGGCGTACAAGCGGATCGCGGTGGCCGCGAAGAACACGGACACCCGCGAGCACGACATCGCCGACTCGGACGACTACTTCCAGTACCACGGCGGCATGGTCGCGACCGTCCGCGCGCTGACGGGCACGGCCCCCGAGGCGTACATCGGCGACTCGACCCGCCCGGAGACCGTCCGCACCCGCACGCTCGTCGAGGAGACCTCCCGGGTCTTCCGGGCCCGCGTGGTCAACCCGCGCTGGATCGAGGCGATGCGCCGCCGCGGCTACAAGGGCGCGTTCGAGCTGGCGGCGACCGTCGACTACCTCTTCGGGTACGACGCGACGACGGGTGTCGTCGCCGACTGGATGTACGACAAGCTCACCCAGGAGTACGTCCTCGACGAGACGAACCAGGCCTTCCTCAAGGAGGCCAACCCCTGGGCCCTGCACGGCATCGCCGAGCGGCTCCTGGAGGCCGAGTCGCGCGGCATGTGGGAGAAGCCGGACCCGGAGACCCTGGCCGCCCTGCGGCAGGTGTTCCTGGAGACGGAGGGCGACCTGGAGGGCGAGGAGTAGCGCCTCCGCGTGGGCATCCGTGTGGGCAGTCGTCCCGCTGGGGCGGGACGGGTGGGCACACGGGACGGCGCCCTTGCCGGCGCCAGAGGCTTC
>NZ_JBSHDU010000116.1:0-16659 GCF_053616475.1 Streptomyces sp. NPDC055815
CCGGGCGCGGGCACACACGGCGGGGGCCGGGGCACCGCCCAGCGAGGGCGCGGGCCCCACACGGCGCGTGGGCACCGCCCGGCGAGGGCGCGGGCACACACGGGCGGGGGCCGGGGCACCGCCCAGCGAGGGCGCGGCGCGCAAGCGGAGGTTCGGTGTGAAACTGCTCTAGACCGGGCGATCCACTACCGTCGAGGCACCCGCCCGCACCGGAGGAGTCGACGTCATGCCCGCCATCCCCGCCACCTCCGTCGCCAACCTCCGCGATCTCGGCGGCCTGCCGCTCGGTGACGGGCGGTCCGTCCGGCACGGGCTCGTTCTCCGTTCCGCGCAGCTCGACCGGCTCGACCCCGCCGAGGCCGTCGTGGCCGGTCTGGGCATCCGTACCGTCGTCGACTTCCGTACCGAGACCGAGCGCGGCGACCGGCCGGACCGGCTCCCCGCCGGCGCCCGGCTGCTCGTCGCGGACGTCCTCGCCGACTACCTGGCCGGCAGCGGACTGCCGCCCGCCGCCCGGCTGAAGACCCTGCTCGCCGACCCGGCGCTCGCCGAGGAGCACCTCGGCGGGGGCCGGGTCCGGGCGGCCTTCGCCCGGACGTACCGCACCTTCGTCTCCGGCGACTCCGCCCGCGCCTCCTACCGCGCCCTGCTCGGCGAGCTGGGCACCCCCGGCGCGGGGCCGCTGCTCTTCCACTGCTCGGCGGGCAAGGACCGTACCGGCTGGGCGGCGACGGTCGTCCTGTCGCTGCTCGGCGCGGACGAGGAGACGGTGCGGGCGGAGTACCTGTCGGTCAATCCGGCGGTACGGCTGGCGTTCGCGCCGATGATCGAGGGGTTCACGGCCCAGGGCGGCGACCCCGAGCTCGCGCTGGAACTGATCGGGGTGCTGCCGGAGTACCTGGACGCGGCGCTCGACGAAGTGTCGGTCCGGCACGGGTCGATGGAGAAGTACGTACGCGAGGGGCTCGGCGTCCCGGACGAGGTGACGGACCTGATCCGCGAGCGGCTGACGGTCACGGCGGCCTGAGCCCCCGGGGGCGCAGGGGCGGCGGCCGGGGTGACCATCGGAAGAATCGCTCGTTCTGCTGAACGTGAGCACCCAGGATCTCGTTCCCTCGCCCGTGGGCCCCGTCGACGTCGAGCAGGCCGAGGCGGCGCTCGTCGAGCGGTACCCGCGGCTCGTCCGCATCGCCTATCTCGTGCTGCCGCCGTCGCTCGGCCGCAACCGCCGGGTGCTGACCGCGCACGCCCTCGTCCAGCGGTCGCTGCCGCGCCGCCGGGTCCCGGGGCCTGCCGTGCCCGGGCCGCGGCGGGCGGAGGACGCGGTGGACCCCGGCTACGCGTACGTACGGGGCGAGGTGCTGCGGCAGGCGCTGATCGCGGGGCTGCCGCTGCGGCGGCTCGCGCTGCCGCGCCGGGCGCAGTTCCCGCCGCTGCTTCCGCACGTGTGGGGGCTGCGGCTCTTCCCCCGGGTGGGCGGCGCCGACGAACTGGCCCTGGACCAGCAGCTGTCCCGGCTCTCCGGCGCGGGCCGCGCGGCGTACGTCCTGCGCGGCCTGGAACGCCAGGGCGACCCGGAGGTCCTGCGAGTCCTGGCGGCGGCGGGCGTCGAGGACCCGGCGGCGGCGCTCGCGGAGGCGGACGCGCTGGAGGACGGGGCGCTTGCGGGCCCCGCGATCCCCGACGGCCCCCGGCGGGACGGCCCGGCCAGGGTCGGCGAGCAGGGCGGCCCGGGGCGGACCGGCGGCCGGGGTGGGGCGGGTCCCTTCGGCGGGGCTGCCGCGGGCCCGGGCGACGCCGGTCACCTCGGCGGGACCAGGCGCATGAACGGTTCCCCGAACGACTCCGGTACCGCCCCGGGGGCCGGCGCCCCGGAGGAACGCTCGGACAGGGTCGGCGAACAGGCCGGCCCGGGCAGAACCGGCGGCGGCACCGGAGCCGTGGGACGGGTGGAGCTCCCGGACAGCGGCCCCGGCGACGCCGCGTGGCCGCCCGCGCCCGGCAGCGCCCACGGGCGCGGGGCCGGTCGTGCCGGTGGGCCCGGGGAACCCGGCCTGCCCGAAGGGCCCGCGAGTGCCGCAGGCCCCGGACGGGCCGGAGGACCCGGGGACGCCGCAGGCGCCACCCGGGGCCCCGGCCCCGAAGCCGGAGCCGAAGCCGGAGCCGGAGCCGCCGGCACCGGAAGGGACGGCGGGTCCGGGGCCACCGCACCCGGAGCGCCGACGGCCGCCGGAGGCCACGGCCGTGCCGCAGGCACCGGGCACCCCGGGGCCACCGCGCCCGGAGGCCCCTCGACTCCCGGCGGCACCCGAGGCCACGGCCGTGCCGCAGGCACCGGGCGCCCCGGAGTCGCCCCGCCCGGCGGGCCCTCGACTCCGGCCGACGCCGGAGGCCACAACCCCGCCCGCACCGGGCGCCCCGAAGTCACCCCGCCCGGAGGGCCCTCCGCTCCGGTCGGTGCCGGAGGCCACAACCCCGCCCGCACCGGGCGCCCCGGAGTCGCCCCGCCCGGCGGGCCCTCGGCTCCGGTCGGCGCCCGAGGCCACGGCTCCGGGGCCACCCCGCCCGGCGGGCCCGCTCTCCCCCGGCGTCTCAGCGGGGTCGCTCTCCTCGAGTCCGACGAGTTCGATCCCTGTGCCCTGCAGGCGCGGCCCACCGATCTCATGCGTCGGCGTCAGCACGCCCGGGCCGCGTTCGTCGCTCTCGTCGCGGTCGTCGTCTGCGGGACCCTGCTCGGGCTGCCCGGGGACGGCTGGGGCAGAAACGGTGCTGCTGCGCCCTCGTACGCCCGTAATCCCGCCGCCGAGGCCGCCCTCGACCCCGCTGCGGTGAAGAAGGCGGATCCGGCGGCGTGGCCGGCGGCCACCCGGCAGGACTTCTCCGTGTGGCCGGCGCGCGGGGGGCTGACCGGCGACACCGCGCTGCTGCGGCGGGCGCTCGCCGTGTGGGCCCGGCCCGGCGGGTCCGTACGGTCGTCGGCCACACCCGGTACTCCCGTCGGGCCGCCCATGGGGCCGCCGCAGCTGCTCTTCGCCGGGCAGGTCGACGCCATGCGCGTCGTGCTCTTCCACGACGGACTGCGGGCCGTCCGGTACGCCGAGCCCGTCGAGGGCACGGCGGGCGCCGCCCTCGACTTCGCGCGCACGGACGCGGCCGACACCGTCGGCGCGGCCGCGCTCGTCGTCTCCCGCGCCTCGGGCAACGTCCGTTATCTGATGGCCCCTTGGGTGCGCGAGACCGCCGTACGGGATCTCCTCGCTCCCGCCAAGAGCCCTCGGCCGCTCGGGCGGGATGCCTTCGGGGTGACCGATCCCCTGCCCGGTCCCGCGCCCTCCGGCGCGTGCACCCGCTGGAACACCCTCCAGGTACGCGACCGTGACGGGCTGCGCCTCCTCACCGACCTCGGTGAACTGGCGCCCGCCCGGCTGCTGTGGGGCCCGCCCTCCGCGGCCTCGGACGCGACGGGCACGGAGGCCCGGAAGGCCTGGGCCCGGACCGCGTGCCAGCTGACGGCCGTACGGGCGCACGGCGTGCGGTCGGTGAACGCCTGGCGGTTTGCCCGGCAGCCGCTGCCCGAGGGCGCCGGGCAGGCGACCTGGGTGTGCACGCGCGCGGAGACCTGGCGGGGCACCGGCAGCCGGGTCCTCGCCCAGTTCCTCGTCCCCTCGCCCGAGGTCCCCGCCGCGCTCGCGGCCCGCTCCGAGGGCTCGCCGGCCTGCGGGGTGCGGGATCCGCGGGTGCTCGCGGGCGTGCTGTGGAAGGCGCCGGGCGGAGCCTGGTTCGTCGTGGCGGCGGGCAGCCCGGACTTCACGTCCCTGGAGACCTCCGGCGGGGTGAAGGGGCGTTCGGACGGTCCGCTGCTCGCGGTACGGGCCGGGGCGGGGGCGCGGGCGGACCTGGACGGGACCCTGCCGGACGGGACACGAAGGGCCGCCCTCCGCTGACCGGGGCGGGTGGCCGAGCGGATGGCCGAGCGGATGGCCGGGACGGTCGGCCGGGGCGGCCGGCCGGGACCTCAAAAAGAGCCCGCACAAGCCTGTTGCCACCGCCCTACCCCTCAGTACATTGACGTCATGTCTAATACGCAGCCTGCACCGGTGGCGTCGGAGCACGTCGAGCTCAAGGCCCGCAAGGTCTCCTTCGACTGGGAAGAGACACCGCTCCACTGGGTACCGGGCGACCCCTTCACCACGCACACCATCAACGTGCTGCACCTGCTGCTCCCGGCCGGCGAACGCTGGTTCGTCCACGTCTACAAGCAGGCGCTGCCGTACATCACCGACGACCGGCTGCGCGAGGACGTCATCGGCTTCATCGGCCAGGAGGCCATCCACTCCCAGGCCCACGACGACGTCCTCCCCCACCTGCGGAAGCTGGGCCTCGACCCCACCCCGTACACCGCGCAGGTCGACTGGTTCTTCGAGAAGCTCCTCGGCGACCGGACCCTGCCGCCCGGCCGGCCCCGCCGCTGGTGGCTCATGGAGCGGGTCGCGCTGATCGCCGCCATCGAGCACTACACCGCCTTCCTCGGCGACTGGGTCCTCAACGCCGACGAACTCGACCGGGTCGGCGCCGACCCCACCATGCTGGACCTGCTGCGCTGGCACGGCGCGGAGGAGGTCGAGCACCGCGCGGTCGCCTTCGAGCTCTTCATGCACCTCGACGGCGGCTACCGGCGCCGCGCCCGCACCTGGGCGCTCGCCTTCTCCGCGCTCGTCTTCCTCTGGCAGCGCGGCATCCGCTTCTTCATGGAGAACGACCCGAGCCTGCTCGACCCGAAGGCCTCCTTCTCCGACTTCGTCCGCAGGGGACGGCAGGGCCTGCTGCCCTCCACCCCCGCCATGCTCCGCTCCATACCCCGCTACCTCAGCCGCGCCTACCACCCCTCCCAGGAGGGGAACACCGCGCAGGCCATGGCCTACCTGGCCTCCTCCCCCGGCGCCAACGGAGGCCACTGATGCCCCGGTTCACCACCGTCGCCCTCGTCGCCGGGGCCGCGCTCCTCGTCCGCCGCGCCGTCCGCAGCCGCATGTCCACGGCGCCGCTCTGGCCGATGCCCGCCCTCGACACCCCCGTCTCCGGGTACGGCCGGGGCAGCACCGTCCCCCGCAAGGTCCTCGTCACCGGCCGCGCCACGCCCGCCGAGGGCGTCGTCGAGCTGCGCCTGGAGGGTGCCGGGCTGCCCGCCTGGCAGCCGGGCGCCCACATCGACCTCGTCCTGCCCTCCGGACTCGTCCGGCAGTACTCGCTCTGCGGGGATCCGGCCGCCCCCGACACGTACACCGTCGCCACCCGCCTCATCGAGGACGGGCGCGGGGGCTCGCGCGAAGTGCACGAGCAGCTCCACGAAGGCGTGGAGATCGAGATCCGGGGGCCCCGCAACCGCTTCCCGCTCGTCGGCTCCCCCGCGTACGTCTTCGTCGCCGGCGGCATCGGCATCACCCCCGTCCTGCCCATGGTGCGCGCCGCCGAGGCGGCCGGGGCGGACTGGCGGCTCGTGTACTGCGGGCGCAGCCGGGCCACCATGCCCTATCTGGACGAGATCGAGCGGCTGGGCGGCGGCGACCGCGTCACCGTCGTCGCCGAGGACGAATCCGGCTTCCCCGAGCTGGAGTTCCTCGCGCATGTGCCCGCCGAGACGCTCGTGTACTGCTGCGGGCCCGACGGTCTGATGGACGCCGTGGGCGCGGCCATGCCCGAGGGCCGGGCGCCGCGCCTGGAGCGCTTCACCGCCGCCGCGGCCACCGGCACCGCCTTCGAGGTCGAACTCCGACGTTCCGGGCGGACGTTGACGGTGGCGGCCGACCAGTCGCTCCTGTCGGCGGTCCGCGAGGAGCTGCCGGGCCTCATGTACTCCTGCCAGCAGGGGTTCTGCGGAACCTGCCAACAGCGGGTCCTGGAGGGCGAGATCGACCACCGGGACGAACTGCTCACCGACGACGAGCGGGACGGCTCGATGCTGATCTGCGTCTCGCGGTGCGCGGGGAAGCGGCTCGTCCTCGACCTCTAGCCGCTACGGCAGGACCAGCCAGTCCAGGGCCAGCGCGGTGAGGAGGCCTCCGGCCAGGAGCCAGGTGCCGAGGCGCGTGCGGCCGTTGCGGGAGAGTTCGATCACGATCCCGCAGAGGATCATGGCGAGTCCGTACACGCCGACGACAAGGACGGACGTACGGCTCGCGAGCCGGACGGCCAGGACGACGGCCAGGGCGACCAGGAGCACGGACGCGGCGGCGACGCGGAGCCGCCGCGCCTGCTTCGGGGTGAGCCCGCCGGCGCTCGTTGCGGACTCCGGAGACTCCGAGGACGCCGAGGGCTCTGAGGGCTCTGAAGGCTCTGAGGACGCCGACGGCTCCGAGGGCTCCTCGGACTCCGGGGACTCCTCTTCGCCTTCGGGGGCAAGGGAGTCGGGGGTTTCCTCGGCCTCTTCGGCCGCCCGGGTCTCTTCGGCCTCCGGGGCCTCGGCCGTCGGGGTGTCCTGGTCGGAAGCGCTCATGGGGCAGGAGCGTAACGGACGCGGTTAGGCTGTTCGTATGACGACCGGGGTGCGCCGCAGGATGGGCGTCGAGGAGCGCAAGCAGCAGCTGATCGGGGTGGCCCTCGAACTCTTCGGCCACCGCTCTCCCGACGAGGTCTCCATCGACGAGATCGCCGCGGCCGCGGGCATCTCGCGGCCGCTGGTCTACCACTACTTCCCCGGCAAGCAGAGCCTCTACGAGGCGGCGCTGCGGCGCGCGGCGGACGAGCTGGCCGCCCGGTTCGTCGAGCCGCCGCGGGGGCCGCTCGGGGCGCGGCTGCTGCGGGTCATGGGCCGGTTCTTCGACTTCGTGGACGAGCACGGGCCCGGCTTCGCCGCGCTGATGCGCGGCGGACCCGCGGTGGGCTCGTCCACGACGAACGCGATGATCGACGAGGTCCGGCAGGCCGCCTACGAGCAGATCCTGGCCCACCTGGACGTCGAGAAGCCGTCCGCCCGGCTCGAACTCGTCGTCCGTTCCTGGGTGTCGCTCGCCGAGTCGACGGCGCTGCTCTGGCTGGACGGCCGCCGGGTGCCGCGCGCGGAGCTGGAGCTCCAGCTCGTGCACGACTTCGCGGCGCTGGCCGCGGTGAGCGCCGCGTACGACACGGACATGGCGGAGATCCTCGTCCGGATCCTCTCGGACGAGCCGGCCGACGGGCCCTTCGGGGAGCTCGTCGCCAGGCTCTCGGCGCTCGCGCCCGGCGTGCCCGGTCAGCGCTTGCGGTAGGACCCGTCGAGGTCGTGGACCTCGACGGAGAGGTGGACGCCCTCCTTCTCCTTGAGGTGGGCGGGCAGCAGGTCGAGGACGGCCTCCGCGAGCCTCGCCTTGGCCTCCGCCGTACGGCCGGCCAGCAGGGCGATGTCGACGTGCACGATGTGGTCGTCGGCCGCTCCGTCGCCGACGACCAGCTCCTCCACCTCCCGGAACCGGGTCTTGCACGCGTCGAGCGTGGCGTCGACCGTCTCCACGACGATCGGGTGCAGGGCCAGGGCGAAGCCGCGCCGGTCGAGGGGCGCGGAGTAGTCGACGGTGATCTGCGGCATGGGGTCACTCCAGGTGAAGCGGATGTCTGGCCACACCTTTACGGTGATCGTCATGACGACACAAGTGACCTTCCGGCAGGCGGACGAACGCGATCTGGACCTTCTGGTGGGGTTGTTCGACGGGGTGGCGCACTGGATGGTGCGCAGCGGGATCGACCAGTGGAAGCCGGGGGCCCGCGGCCGCGAGCACTTCCGCACGCGGATCGCCGAGGGCGAGGTCTGGATCGCCGAGCGGGCGGGGCGGGCGGTGGGGGCGTACGAGCTGTGGTGGGAGGACCGGGATGTCTGGGGGCCGCAGCCGCCGGTGGCCGGGTACGTACACCGGCTGATGACCGACCGGGAGACGGCGCCCGCCGGTGCGGGACGGGTGCTGCTCGCGCACGCGGAGGAACGGATCGCGGCGTCGGGGCGGGGGCTTGCGCGGCTCGACTGCGAGGTGGGGAACGCGGTGCTGGGGGCGTACTACGAGGGGGCGGGGTACGTGGGTGTGGGGGCGGATCTGGAGAAGGTGGGGGCGGAGGGGCGGCGGTACGCGGTGCGGCTGATGGAGAAGCCGCTGCCCTGAGGGCCCCGCGCGGCCCCGCGCCCGTATGGGCCCGCGCCCACGCCCGTGTGGGCAATCGTCCCGCAGGGCGGGACGGGTGGGCACACGGGACGGCGCCCTCTCGCGGCGCCTCCGCCTTACGCGCCTGGACCCGCACCACCAGTGCACTGCGCACGGGGTGCGGGTCCAGGCTCGGGAGCCTCTGGCGCCGGCAAAGGCGCCGTCCGTTGTGCCCACCCGTTCCGCCCCTTGCGGAACGCCTGCCCACAACGGGCGGAAGCTCGCCCACAACGCGGGGCCGCTGGCCTCAGCTGGCCTTGAAGATCGCCACCGTCCTCGCCGGGATCGTGAACGTGCCCGACGTCCGGTCGTACGTGGACGACTTCACCACCTGGTCCGTGCCGCCCGCCTGGACCGGGTGGAGGGCGTAGCCCTTGCCCGCCAGGTCCGTGACCTTCTGGGACGTGCTCGTCGGCGTCGCGTTGAGGACGACCACCAGGTCGCCGAGGCGCATCGTGATCACGCCCGGGGTCTCGTCGCGGCCGGAGAGCGGGAAGGACAGGGCCTCCTGGACCCGGTCCGTCGTGGCCAGGGAGAACGCCGGCTCGGTGGTGCGGATCTTCTGCAGGTCCCGGTAGGCGGCGGACGCGCCGTCGATCTGGGCGCAGCCGACCGTCAGGGCCGGGTTGACCAGGAGCGGCTTGCCGTACGACCACTTGGCCTTGTTGTCGGCCGCCGGCGGCAGCCCGCGGCCGAAGCCGTTGCCCTCGCGGCAGTCCCAGTGGATCGCGTTGAACCAGTCGCCGCTGTCGAAGGAGTTGCGGTCCAGGGACTTCGAACGGAGCAGGTCGCTGCCCGCCTGGGAGAGCGCCGGGCCCTGCGAGAGGGTGGCCGTCGCCATGGCGAGGACCTGCATGCGGGCGCGGTCGGCGGCCGACGTCGACCACGGGAGCTTGAAGGCGAGCGCGTCGTACAGGGACTCGTTGTCGTGGGCGTCGGCGTAGGCGAGGGCGTCTCCGGGCGCGGCGGCGTATCCGGCCGGGGCGCCGTTGTAGTCCACCTGGGAGCCCTTGACCGTACGGCCCGAGGTGTCCGTGAAGGTGTAGTCGGCGAGGTTGCCGGTCAGGCCGACCTTGATGAGGTCCTGGTAGTGCAGGAGGCGGGCCTTCTGCTGCTCCGGGGTGCCGTTCGCCGTCGACGTGTTCGGGTCCGTGTAGAGGCCGCTCGCGAAGCCCTGGACGCCGGGGTCCTCGTCGAAGGGGCCGCCGCCGCGGACGGCGTCGCGGGCCCGGTCGGAGAAGGTCGCGATGCCGGTGCCGGCCATGTTCTTCTGGGTGGCCTGGACGAAGCGGGCGTCGTCGGCGATCTCGCCGAAGTTCCAGCCCTCGCCGTAGAGGACGATCGACTTTCCGTCGACGCCGTCCTTCGCCACCGTCAGCTCGTCCAGGGCCTTCCGTACCGCCAGGATGTTGGCCTTCGGGTGGTGGCCCATGAGGTCGAAGCGGAAGCCGTCGACCTTGTAGTCCTTGGCCCAGGTGACGACCGAGTCGACGACGAGCTTGCCCATCATGGCGTTCTCGGGCGCGGTGTTGGCGCAGCAGGTGGAGGTGGCGACGGAGCCGTCGGCCTGGAGGCGCTGGTAGTAGCCGGGCACGATCTTGTCGAGGACGGACTTGTCGGACTGTCCGGCGGCGACGGTGTGGTTGTAGACGACGTCCATGACGGTGCGCAGTCCGTCGCCGTTGAGGGCCTGGACCATCTGCCGGAACTCGACCGTGCGGCGGGTGCCTTCGGGGTCGGTGGCGTAGGAGCCCTCGGGGACGGTGTAGTGCAGGGGGTCGTAGCCCCAGTTGTAGGCGTCCTTGGCGGCCGCCGCGGCGACGCAGGCCTGCTGCTCCTCGGAGTCGGGGGCGTAGACCTTGAGGTCGCAGGCGGGGGTGGTCTGCGCGGACTTCTTCTCGGGGATGGTGCCGATGTCGAAGGCCGGGAGGAGGTGGACGTAGGAGGTGCCGGAGGCGGCGAGGTCGCGGAGGTGCTGGGAGCCCTTGCTGTTCTTGTCGGTGAAGGCGAGGTAGGTGCCGCGGTGGTCCGCCTGGGCGGAGCCGTCCGCGATCGAGAAGTCCCGGATGTGGAGCTCCTGGATCTGGGCGTCCCGCAGCGGCACGGCGGCGGGCTTCTTCAGCTCCTTCCAGCCCTTGGGCGCCAGCGCCGGGTCGGTGAGGTCGACGGCGAGGCTGCGGGCGGAGTCGGTGGTGAGGGCGGTGGAGTAGGGGTCGGTGACCCGGTTCTCGACGACCTTCTGGACGCTGGGGGCCCAGACCTTCACGACGTACCGGTACGGCTTGCCCGTCCAGGTGCGGGGGCCGGTGACCGACCAGACGCCGGAGGCGGCGTCGCGCCGCATGGGCAGGGTCTTCCCGTCGAGTTCGAGGGCGACGGACTGGGCGGTGGGGGCCCAGAGGGAGAGGGTGGGGCGGCCGTTCCGGAAGACCGGGCCGAGGTCGGCCCGGGTGGCCTTCGCCGCGTACAGGTCGTCGAGGATTCCGGCGGTCTGGACGCCGGTGGCGGCGAGCAGGGCGCCGTTGGCGGCGCGCTGGGTGGCGATCAGCTGGCCGCGCAGGGAGTCCCGTACCCGGTCGGCGTCGCGCGGGTCGACGGTGAAGGCCGGGTAGGAGGCGAGGTGCGGGAACTTGGCCTTCTGGGTGTCGCTCAGCGCGGACGGGGTGAGGCGGAGCCACTGGCCCTCGTCGTTCAGGGCGCCGTCGGTGACGGTGATCCCGCCGTCCTTGGCGTACACCAGCTGCTGGCTGGTGGCGTCGGTGGTCTTCACCTTCCAGACGACGGTGTTCCGGTCGATCCACTGGGCCTCGGCCTTGCCGAGGTCGAGGTTCGGGGCGCCGCCGGTGGTCGGGAGGAGGTACTTGGGCTGGCCGGAGAGGAGCCAGACCTCGTGGCCGTAGGTGCCGAGGTCGAGGGACTGGTCGGTGGGCAGGTCCTTCTCGTCGCCCTTGTGGAGGATGTACGAGAGGGAGCTCGCGCCCTCGGTGAGCGGGACCTCGTAGACCGCGCCGTACGCGTCGACACGCGTCGGCATCAGCGGCCGGGACCAGTCGGTGGGCTGGGCGGCGCCGGTCCAGGTGTGGAGGCCCCAGCCGTCGTAGTTCCCGTCGGCGCGCTTGTAGTGGATGACGGCCTTGGTCTTGTCCGGGGTGGCGGGGGCCGGGTTGGTGTCGGACTGGCCGTCGGCGCCCTGCGTGATCCAGACCTCGCCGGTGCGGCCGAGGTTGATGCTGCGCTGCGGGCCGTCGGCGGTGCCGTCCTTCTCGACGGTGTACGTGACGGTGGAGGCGCCCTCGGGGACCTTGACCCAGGCGAAGGCGCCGTGGGCGTCGCGTCCGGTGAAGGCGGCTTCCTGGCCGGCGGCCTTCAGGGTCCAGCCGTCGTAGTTCCCGTCCTCGCGCCGGTAGTGCACGACGGCGTACGCCCGCTCGACGGCGACCGGCTTCTCGGGGGCCGGGGGTGCGCCGGCCGTGGTGGTGGCGAGGGCGCTCGCGGTGCGGCCCGCGGCGTCGACGACGACGGCCTTGTAGCGCAGGGCGGTGCCGGCGGGGGCGGTGAGGTGCTGGGTGACCTTGTAGGGGGCGTGGTCGGCGGTGCCGAGGGTCTGCCAGCGGCCGTCGCCGACCTGGGCGGCGAAGACGACGCGGTTGAGGCCGCCGCCGGTGACGTCGGCGGAGAGCTCGACGGTGCCGGTGGAGCCGGCGGCCGGGGCCTTGAGGGAGACGGTGGGTCCGACCGCCGGGGCCGGGAGCGGCGCGTCGGCCTTGAGGACCAGGGAGGAGAGGGCCGGGACGGTGACGGTCACCTTGCCCCGGGAGGCCGCGACGGCGCCCTGACCCCCGTACAGGGCGTGGAAGGCGGTGGCGTCGACGGGGACGGTGACGGTCTTCGGCGTGGTGGCGCCGTTGACGGCGACGAGGTACTCGGTGCGGCTCTTCGCGTCGGTGCGGGTGAAGGCGTAGACGGAACCCTCGGCGTGGCGTTCCTGCTGGACGCCGTCGCGGAGGGCCGGGTTCTCCCGGGTGAGCTTCGAGAGCGCGGCGATCGACCGGTAGAGCGGGTGCGTGGTGTCGTACGCGTCGGAGGCGTGGGTCCGGTCGGTGCCGAGCTGGTCGTCGTCGAGGTAGTCGGCGGCCTTCGAGGCGAAGAGGGTCTGGCGGGCGTCCTTGTCGCCGCCGGGGCCGGTGAAGCCCTGCTCGTCGCCGTAGTAGACCACCGGGTTGCCCCGGGACAGGAACATCAGCTCGTTGGCGAGCCGGTCGCGGCGGACGAGTTCCTCGTCGGAGGCGTTCGGGTGGTCC
The DNA here is from genome assembly GCF_053616475.1 of Streptomyces sp. NPDC055815. Taxonomy (NCBI): domain Bacteria; kingdom Bacillati; phylum Actinomycetota; class Actinomycetes; order Kitasatosporales; family Streptomycetaceae; genus Streptomyces; species Streptomyces sp. NPDC055815. Next base: position 12,467 of record NZ_JBSHDU010000116.1, read on the forward strand.
TGCTTGAGGAAGGTGCCGATGCGGCCCATGTCGTGGTTGCCGAGGAAGGTCACCTGCTCGTAGGCGTTGGCCTTGTCGGTGGTGTACCGGTAGTCGTCGGCGAAGACCTTGGCGAGGCGGTCGGCTCCTGCGCCCTGGGAGGCGAAGGCGCGGGCCGCGTCCTGGAAGGGGAAGTCGAGGGTGGCGTCGAGCCGGCCCCGGGTGACGTACGGGGAGGTGACGGCGGTGTCGGCGGAGTAGACCTCGCCGAACATGAAGAAGTCCTCGCGGCCCTGCGTCTTCGCGTACGCGTCGAGGGCGGTGGCCCACTGGGTCCAGAAGTCCAGGTCGACGTGCTTGACGGTGTCGATGCGGAAGCCGTCGATGTCGAAGTCGCGGACCCACGTCTCGTAGATCTTCTTCATGCCCTCGACGACCTCGGGGCGCTCGGTCCACAGGTCGTCGAGGCCGACGAAGTCGCCGTACTCGGCGGACTCCCCGGCCCAGGTGGAGTCGCCCCGGTTGTGGTACATCGTCGGGTCGTTGAGCCAGGACGGGACCTTCCCGCCGGTCGTCGTCGGCGTGTACGGGAACGCGTCGGCGTCCACCTTCGCCGGGATGCCCGCCCGGTCGTCGAAGGGGCGGCCGGAGGAGTCGAGGTACGGGTAGGCGCCCTTGGGGCGGTAGCCGTACTTCTTCTCCGCGTAGTCGACGGTGTCGGCGGTGTGGTTGGTGATGACGTCGAAGAAGACCTTCATGCCCTTGGCGTGGGCGGCGGCGATCAGCTTCTCCAGGTCCTCGTTGGTCCCGAAGTGCGGGTCGACCTGGGTGAAGTCGGTGATCCAGTAGCCGTGGTAGCCGGCGGAGGCGTCCTTGCCGGTGCCCTGCACGGGCCGGTTCTTGAAGATCGGCGCCATCCAGATGGCGGTGGTGCCAAGGCCCTTGATGTAGTCGAGCCGCTCGGTGAGGCCCTTGAGGTCGCCGCCCTGGTAGAAGCCCTTGTCGCTCGGGTCGAAGCCGGTCTGGGTGCGGCTGCCGGTGAGGCCGCCGCGGTCGTTCCCGGTGTCGCCGTTGGCGAAGCGGTCGGGCAGGACGAAGTAGAACTGCTCGCGGGTGAGGTCCTGGCGGGCGGGCTGGGCGGCGAGGGCCTTGTCGGAGGGCGGGGCCGGCGGCCGGGGTGCCGCCGTCGCGGGGACGGCGGGCACGAGGGCGGCGCACAGGGCGGCGGCCAGCGCGACCGCCGTTCGCTTGGGTATCACGGGGGTGCTCCCTGGAAAGTCCCTGGAGAGGGGGACGGGGGACGTCAGTTGCGGAAGGTGTCGTTCAGGACGATCTGGCCCGAGGCGGGGACGGTCGCGGTGCGGTTGGCGCCGGACTCCCAGGTGACGTTCCCGGCGGCGTCCTTGCGGAGGTACTTGTACTCGAAGGCCGTGCCGGCGGGCAGGTTCACCGTCAGCTTCCAGACGGGGTACGAGGCCGGGTCGAGCTTGAGGGCGGAGGCGGGGGCCCAGTTGCCGAGCTCGGCGCGGTTGCCGGTGACGTAGATGTTCTGGCCGGTGACCGTGGTGGCGTCGACGTTGAAGGAGGCTCCGGCGGTGACCGGCTGGCTGCCGCAGCTCATGGCCCCGGTGTGCAGGGCGAGGGCGGTGTTCGCGGCGAGGGTGGCCGTGAACTGGCCGGAGGAGTTCACCGTGACGGCGGTGTTGGACTGCACGTCGCAGTAGCTTCCGGCGGGCAGGGAGGTCTGGAAGGTGCGGGTCAGGGCCGAGGACTCGTGGTTGATCGCCACGTACGCCTTGGAGCCGCGGCCGAACGCGATCGCGTTGCCGCCGTTGTCCCACCAGTTGGTGACGGCCTGCCCGCGGGCGGTGTTGCGGAAGGCCACCATGGAGGAGATCTCGCGCCAGGCGTGCTGGCACTTCCAGCCGTCGCTGTAGCAGGCGTTCACCTGGCCGTTGAGGGGCGGGCCCGCGTCCTTGTCGGTCCACTCGTAGCCGGAGTGGACGTCCGGGGAGCCGTAGGGCCAGGCGAGCATGAAGACGGAGGCGAGGGTGTAGTTCGCGCCGTCCTTGTAGTTCAGGGTGTCGCCGCCGCGCTCGGTGTCGTGGTTGTCGACGAAGACGCCGGACTGGCCGGAGGGCATGTAGCCCCAGGCCTCGCCGAAGTTCTTGAGGTAGGCGAGCTTCTCGTTCTGCAGGACCCGCTTGAGGTCGCGGGCGTAGCGGAACTCCTGGACGTCGCCGTTGCCGAGGTACTCGCTCGGGGAGACCGCCTCGCCGGCGCCGTGGATGGCCTCCTGCTTCCAGAAGACGTTGGGGTTCGTCAGGCGCGACTTGATGTTGGCGAGGTCGGCGGCCGGCATGTGCTTGGCGGCGTCGACGCGGAAGCCGTCGACGCCCAGGGAGGCCAGGTCGTTGAGGTAGCCGGCTATCTTCCCGCGGACGTAGTCCTCGCCCGTGTCGAGGTCGGGGAGCTGGACGAGCTCGCAGTTCTGGACGTTGGCGCGGTCCTGGTAGTTGGAGATCGCGGACCGGCAGTCGTCCATGTCGGCGCCCGAGTAGAGGCCGGGGTAGTCGTACTTGGAGAACGGGGTCCCGCCCGTTCCCGTGCCCGACCCGTTCGCCATGTGGTTGATGACGGAGTCGGCGACGACCTTGACGCCCGCCGCGTGGCAGGTGTCGATCATGTTCTTGAAGGCGGTGCGGTCGCCGAGGCGTCCGGCGATCTTGTAGCTGACCGGCTGGTACGAGGTCCACCACTGGCTGCCCTGGAGGTGTTCCTGGGGCGGGGAGACCTGGACGTATCCGTATCCGGCGGGGCCGAGGCGGTCGGTGCACTCCCGGGCGATCGAGGCGAAGTTCCACTCGAACATCACCGCGGTGACGTCCTTCTCGCCGGGCGGGGCGGCCTGCGCCGGGGCGTTGCCCGTGACGGCCACAGCGGCTCCCGCCACGAGGGCGAGTGCAGCGGCCACGGTCTTTCTGGCCATGTTTCCTCCTGCTGACTTCACTGTCGCAAGAAGTTGCCGAAAAGTTCAGCAACTGTTTTCAGCCGTGACCGTACGAGTGCCCCGACGCCCGGTCAACCCTCCGGACCCCTCGACGCAAGTTGTTACGTAAGGACTTGCGGCAGCCGGCCCGGCGGCTGCGCGGTGGAGCCGCGCACCACCAGCTCGGGCTGGAAGACGAACTCCGTGCGCTGCACCGGGTTCCCCTCGATCTCCTCCAGGAGCGCGCCGACGGCCGCCGTCGCCATGGCCTGCACGGGCTGGCGGACGGTGGAGAGCGGCGGGCTGGTGAAGGCGATGAGCGGGGAGTCGTCGAAGCCGACGACGGAGACGTCGCCGGGCACGTCGAGGCCGCGGGCTCGGACGGCCCTGATGACGCCGAGCGCCATCAGGTCGGAGCCGCAGACGATGCCCGTGCAGCCCTCGCGGAGCAGGACCTCGGCGGCCGCGTGCCCGCCCTCGACGCCGAAGAGCGTGGGCCGGATGAACCGTTCGGCCTCGGTGCGGTCGACGCCGAGGAGCTCGTACAGCTCGGCGGTGAAGCCCTCGGCCTTGCGGCGCGAGGGCACGTACCGGGTGGGGCCGATGGCCAGGCCGATCCGCTCGTGGCCCAGCTCGACCAGGTGCCGGACGGCCATCCGGGCCGCGGCCCGGTCGTCCGGGGAGACGAAGTTGGCGTCGATGTGCTCGTTGTAGCCGTTGATGAGGACGTACGGGACGCCCCGGGCGGCCAGCCGGGCGTAGCGCGCGGGGTCGGCGGTGGCGTCGGCGTGCAGCCCGGAGAGGAAGACGATGCCGGCGACCCCGCGCTCCACGAGCTGTTCGACGAGTTCGTCCTCGGTGGCGCCGCCGGGCATCTGGGTGCAGAGCACCGGGGTGTAGCCGTGCCCGGCGAGGACCTGTTCGACGACCTGCGCGAAGGCCGGGAAGATCGGGTTGGTCAGCTCGGGCACGACGAGCCCGACGAGGCCCGCGCTGCGGCGTTTGAGCCGTACGGGACGCTCGTAGCCGAGCACGTCGAGGGCCGCGAGCACCTTGTGCCGGGTCGCGCCGGCCACCCCCGCCTTGCCGTTGAGGACGCGGCTGACGGTGGCCTCGCTGACCCCGGACTGGGCCGCGATGTCCGCGAGCCGCGCGGTCATGAAGGTGGACTGTACCGGTCACGGGGCGTATTGCCCACCGCTCCCTCACAGACTGTTGCGGCACG
>NZ_JBSHDU010000116.1:16669-20355 GCF_053616475.1 Streptomyces sp. NPDC055815
GGGGGGGGGCGGGGGCCCCGGCGCCCCCGGTTGGGGCCGGCGTGGGCCGGGCGCCGGGGGGCCCCGCCCCCCCCCCCCCGCGGCAGGGGGATCGTCACACCGCCCACCAGACGGTGGTGTCGGCGGGGACTTCCGCTTCATCGTCGACGGTGCGGATTTCCTCGTTGGAGAGGAGATACCGGCCGGGCAGCGGGACGGTGATGGCCCGGCCGGTGGTGTTGGCGGTGCAGACGAAGCCGTCGCGGCGGAAGGAGAGCACACCCTCGGGTGCCTCCAGCCACTCGACGGCGTCGCCCGCACCGAGTTCGGGGCGCTCACGCCGGACGGCGAGCGCGCTGCGGTAGAGCTCCAGGGTGGAGCCGGGGTCGCCGGTCTGCGCCTCGACGCTCAGGGCGCCCCAGGTCGCGGGCTGCGGCAGCCAGGAGCCGCCGTCGCCGAAGCCGTACGAGGAGCCCTCGGTGGTCCACGGGATCGGCACCCGGCAGCCGTCGCGGAAGCCGTCCTGGCCGCTGGCCCGCCAGAACGACGGGTCCTGGCGGACCTCGTCGGGCAGGTCGGTGACGTCCGGGAGGCCGAGCTCCTCGCCCTGGTAGACGTACGCGGAGCCGGGCAGGGCCAGCATGAGGAGGGTCGCGGCGCGGGCGCGGCGCAGGCCGAGCTCGCGGTCGCCGGCCTCGCGGAGCTGGGTGCCGAGGCCCGCCGGGTTGGCGAAGCGGGTGGCGTGCCGGGTGACGTCGTGGTTGGACAGCACCCAGGTGGTGGGGGCGCCGACCGGGCGCATCGCGTCGAGGGAGGCGTCGATGACCGTACGGAGCTCGGTGGCGTCCCAGTGGGTGCCCAGGTACTGGAAGTTGAAGGCCTGGTGCATCTCGTCGGGGCGCACGTAGTTCGCGGTGCGGTCGACGGTCGGGGTCCAGGCCTCGGCGACGAGGATGCGCTCCCCGTCGTACTCGGCGAGGATCTGCCGCCAGCTGCGGTAGATCTCGTGGACGCCGTCCTGGTCGAAGAAGGGCATGACGTCGTTGCCGAGCAGCTTCAGCTGGTCGTGGGCGCCGATGTCGGGCAGGCCGGCGGCCTTGACGAGGCCGTGGGCGACGTCGACGCGGAAGCCGTCGACGCCCATGTCGAGCCAGAAGCGCAGGATGGAGCGGAACTCGTCGCGTACGGCCGGGTGTTCCCAGTTGAAGTCGGGCTGCTCCGGGGCGAAGAGGTGGAGGTACCAGTCGCCGGGGGTGCCGTCCGGGTTCTCCGTGCGGGTCCAGGCGGGGCCGCCGAAGATGGACTCCCAGTCGTTGGGCGGGAGTTCGCCGTTCTCGCCCTGGCCGGGGCGGAAGTGGTAGCGCTCGCGGAGCACCGAGCCGGGGCCCTCGCGCAGGGCGCGCTGGAACCACTCGTGCTGGTCGGAGGAGTGGTTGGGGACCAGGTCGACGATGATGCGCAGGCCCAGTTCGTGGGCCTCGCGGATCACGGCGTCGGCGTCGAGGAGCGAGCCGAACATGGGGTCGATGGCCCGGTAGTCGGCGACGTCGTAGCCGGCGTCGGCCTGCGGCGAGGCGTAGAACGGGGAGAGCCAGACGGCGTCGACGCCGAGCGCCTTGAGGTAGGGCAGCCGGCTGCGGATGCCCTCCAGGTCGCCCATGCCGTCGCCGTTTCCGTCGGCGAAGCTGCGCGGGTAGACCTGGTAGATCACGGCGTCTCTCCACCAGCCCGTGTGCGTGCCGGTGGTGTGGGCGTCGGCCGGGGTGGCGAGATGCTGGGTCATGTCTTCCCTGGGAGGTAAGGGGCGTACAGGTGGGGCGTTCAACCGTCAGCCCTTGACGGCACCGGCGGACATGCCGGTGACCAGGTGACGCTGGGCGAAGAGGAACACCAGGGCGGCGGGGACGGCGATGAGCACGGAGGCCGCGGCCATCGGGCCCCACTGGGCGCCGTACTGGTTGACGAACTTCTGGAGTCCGCCGGCGAGCGTGAGGTTCTCGTCGCCGACCATGAAGGCGGAGGCGTAGGCGACCTCGCCCCAGGCGGTGATGAAGGAGTAGAAGGCGGTGACGGCGATGCCCGGCTTGGCGAGCGGCAGGATGAGCCGCCAGAAGGTGCCGAAGGGGGTGAGGCCGTCGACGTAGCCGGACTCGTCGATCTCGCGCGGGATGGTGTCGAAGAAGCCCTTCATCATCCAGGCGCAGAACGGGACGGCGATGGTCAGGTACGTGATGACCAGGCCGGCCGGCTGGTTGAGCAGGCCCATCGACGCCATGATGTTGTAGATCGGCACGATCAGGACGGCGACCGGGAACATCTGGGTGACGAGCAGCGTCCACATCAGGCCGCGCTTGCCGGGGAACCGGAAGCGGCTGACGGCGTAGCCCGTGGTGGCGGCGATGAAGACGCCGATGACGGTGGTGAGGCCGGCGACGAGCAGCGAGTTGCCGAACCAGGTGAGGAACGGGGTGTCGTTCAGCAGGTTCGTGTAGTTCTCGAAGGTCGTCTCTTTGAAGAAGTCCGTGGTGGTGGCGAACTTCGCGGGCTTCAGCGAGGTCAGCAGCACCCACAGGACGGGGAAGACGGCGATCACGGACGCCACGATCAGGGTGGCGTGCAGGCCGACCGAGGCGAGCGGCGAACGGCGGCCGCGGACCGGGGCGTTCATCGCCCGGGGGGTGGGGGTCGTGGTGGTCACCAGACTTCTCCCTGCTTGCGGAGGACGCGCTGGTAGAACGCGGCGAAGACCATCAGGAGGACCAGGATGAGCACGCCCCACGTGGACGACTGGGCGAAGTCGCGCGGGCTGACCTCGAAGGAGAACTTGTAGGCCTGGGTGACGAGGATCTGGGTGGCCTCGCCGGGCCCGCCCCGGGTGAGCAGGAAGATCACCGGGAACATGTTGAAGGTCCAGATCGTGCTCAGCAGGATCACGGTGGTGCTGACGGACCGCAGCCCCGGCATGGTGATGTGCCGGAAGCGCTGCCAGGGGTTGGCGCCGTCCATCTCGGCGGCCTCGTACAGCTCGCCGGGGATGGACTGGAGGCCGCCGAGGAGGGCGACCATCATGAACGGCACGCCGAGCCAGACGTTGGTGGCGATGACCGAGAGCTTGGCCCAGGTGGGGTCGTTGAGCCACGGGACGGCGTCGATGCCGCCGCCCGCGAGGATCTTGTTGAGGATGCCGCGGCGCTCGTCGTACAGGAAGCGCCAGGCGAAGACGGAGACGAAGCCGGGGACGGCCCAGGGCAGGATCAGCAGCATCCGGTAGAAGGAGCGGCCGGCGATCCTGCGGTTGAGGATGTTGGCGAGGCCGAGGCCCAGGGCGAAGGTCAGGGCGACGCAGGACACGGTCCAGAGGATCGTCCAGCCGAGGGTGCCGAGGAACTGGCTCCCGGTGATCGCGTCGGTGTAGTTGTCCAGGCCCACGAACTCGTAGCTGGCCGGGATCTCGTTGACGCCGATCGACCGTGCGACGTTCCGCTCGTTGGCGTCGGTGAACGACAGGTAGATGCCGCGGACCAGCGGATAGCCGATGATCACGCCGATCACGATCACCACCGGGGCGACCATGGCCCAGGCGTACCAGTGGGTGGAGAGGGAGCGCTTCGCCGCGCGGCGCGGGGTACCAGTTCCGCGGGGGCGGGCCCGGGGGGGGGGGGGGGGGGCCGGCGCGCGCGCCCCCGCGCCCCGGGGCGGGGGCGCCC
>NZ_JBSHDU010000117.1:0-20276 GCF_053616475.1 Streptomyces sp. NPDC055815
CCCCGCCGCCGTCGGCACCCGCCCGCGCACGGCCGCCCGCCGCCGTGCCCCTGGTGTCCGCGCCGGTGCGGATCGCCGACGCCGCGACCGTACGGCTGCTGAGGCCCGGCGACCGGGTCGACGTGATCGCCGCCGCGCCCAACTCGCCCCTGGGCGGGGAGGGAGAGGCCCGGGTGGTCGCGACGGGCGCCCGAGTGGCCGAAGTTCCGCCACCGGGCGAGACTCGTTCGGACGGAGGGGCGCTCGTCGTCCTGTCCGTACCGCGGTCGACGGCGGCGGCGCTGGCGGGTGCCGGTGTCACGTCCCAACTGGCGGTGACGGTGTGCTGATTCGCACTGACTCGCTGTCAAGTCACCGTCCCGTGTGTACGGATTGGACGCCTCTGCGCCGTTCACGGCCTAATGGCACCGCACACAGCGGTACACGCGACATCTCACGCGATGTCACACGCGACTTCACACGTGACGTCTCACGCGACATCTCACGCGACGAAAGGCACCTCGGTGGCCGAGAAGAAGGAAAGTCTGCTGGGAGGCTTCAAGGCCTTCCTGATGCGGGGCAACGTGATCGACCTGGCGGTGGCGGTCGTCATCGGTGCCGCCTTCACGAACATCGTGAACTCGGTGGTCAAGGGCATCATCAACCCGGTCGTCGGCGCCTTCGGCACGAAGGACCTGGAGGGCTACGCGTCCTGCCTCAAGGACCCCTGCCGGGTCGTCAACGGGGAGATGCAGGGCATCCAGATCCAGTGGGGCCTCGTCCTCAGCGCGGTGCTGAGCTTCGTGATCACGGCGGCCGTCGTCTACTTCCTCATGGTCCTGCCGATGGCGAAGATCCTCGCCAAGCGCGCCGCGCAGGAGAAGGCGAAGGAAGGCGTCGAGGAGGTCATGGAGGTCAGCGAGCTGGAGGTGCTCAAGGAGATCCGCGACCACCTGGTCGCGCAGCGCGTCCCGTCCGTGAACAACACGCACCCGGGCAGCGGCGTCGCCGGCAGCGGGAGCGCCGGGGCGCACTCCACCTCCTGACCGGCGTCGTACGCCGGTTTCAGAGGTGGTGCGGCGGCTTCTCGTCGAGGAAGCGCGCGAGGTCGGCGGCGCTGCCGCCGGCCGGAGGCCGCTCGCCCCACCCGCGGTCCGTGTCGTCCGCGGATTGCTGGTCCAGCGGATCGTCGAAGACGAGGGCCGGCTTGGGAGTGTTCTCGGGACTGGATGTCAGGCCGGTCCGCTTCGCGTCTCGCGGTCCGTGGGCGGGGGCGGTGCTCATCCCTCCAGACTACGCCCGCTCACCCGCCCCGGACCCCCCTGATCAGCGGTCCTTCGGGTCGAGCAGCCAGAGGCCGAGGACCACGAGGAACGACAGGACGAGGAAGCCCGCGCCCCACCAGGCGGTTCCGGTGTCGCCCGTCATCCACTCGTCCACGACGATCGTCAGGCCCCACAGCTGGCCGATCACCACCGTGAGCGCCAGCGCGAGGCGGGCCGAGAGCTTCGAAGAGCGCTCCGGCTCCTGCTCCGTACCGGCCCCGGGGCCCGGCCCGGTGTGCCGGATCCGCGGATCGCCGTACCCGCTGGTGGGCCGGATCTGGGGGTACCGCTCACGCACGGGCCGATTGAGCCGCGGCTGCGCGCTGCCCGGGGTGTACGCGGGCCGCGGGGGCACGGTGGAAGCCGCGGAGGCCGCAGGCGTCCCGGCTGCACCGGAGGCCGCGGGTGTCCCAGGAGCCGCAGGTGCTCCGGGTGCTCCCGGATCCGGGGCCTCTGGGTCCCTCGGGAACGAGCTTTCGCTCATGTCCGCTCACTCCTCTCGGCGGGCTTCGGGCCGCCGCTCGCCGGGGTCCGGTCGCTCCCGGCCGGCTTCGCGGCCGGTCCCGGCGGCGTGTGGGCCGGCGCGCCCGCGCCGAAGCCCGGGCAGCCCGGGCGGTCGCCGCCCTGCTGACGGCAGAAGCCCTCGACGAGGCTCTCGCCCGAGCGTGCCGTGCCGACGGCCCAGACGCTGCCGTCGACCTCCTCGACGAGGATCACCTTCGGCAGGCCCCGTGGCGGCGGGCCCGCGGTGACCTCTCCCGTACGGGCGTCGAAGACGCCCTCGTGGCAGGGGCAGTACAGCTCGCCCTCGCTCCCCCGTTCCTTGCGCCAGAGCACGGCGCAGGCGAGGTGGGTGCAGACGGCGGAGTAGCCGGCGAGGGTGCCGTCGTCCATGCGGACGGCGATCGCCCGGTCCTCGTCGCCGGGGTAGCGGAAGGCGAGAGACTCCCCCGGTTCGATCCGGTCGGCGATCCTCTTGGGCGCGGGGGCGCCCTCGCTGTCGCCGTGCCGGTGGAGGATGCCGGAGGCGACGCCGATGCCGCCGACGGCGAGGCCGCCGGAGACGGTGGCGACGATCCGCAGGTAGTCGCGGCGGGTGGTCAGGGAGTCCGCGGCGATCCGGTCGTGGAGCGCTTCCTGGGCCGCGTCCGGCGCCGGCGGCTGGGGATCGGTGACGCTCAACGGACATCCCTTCCATTGATCTCGACGACGGGGAGGCCGCCGGGCACCGGCCACTGGACCTTGTCGGCGGGGACGACCATCGCCACTCCGGTGGAGACGGTGGTGCTGCCGAAGGTGAAGGAGTCGGCGACCTGGACGCCGGGGCGTTCGGCGCGGAGCTCGTCGAGGGTTCCGTAGAAGAGGGCGCCGGTGGGGCAGACGGTGGCGCACATCGGGGCGAGGCCGTAGGCGGTGCGGTCGTAGCAGAGGTTGCACTTCATCTGGAGCTTCGCCTGGAGGTCGATCTTGGGGACGCCGAACGGGCAGGCGTTGACGCAGTTGGCGCAGCCGATGCAGCGGGTGGTGTCGGCCTGCTGCACGACGCCGTCGGCGGTGACGAGGATCGCGTCGGCGGGGCAGACCTCGGCGCAGGGGGCGACGGGGTCCTCGCAGTGCATGCAGACGGTGGGGAGGGAGGCGACGGAGCGGCCCTCGTCGGGGTAGTCGAGGTGGATCATCGACTTGCCGCGGTGCGAGTCGCATTCGCGGCAGGCGGAGACGCAGGCCTGGCAGCCGATGCAGCGGCCCGGGTCGATGAAGATCGTGCGGCCCATCATGTGCGGGTCAGCTCCTCTCCGCTGTGCCGCGGCCCTGGGGTGAGGTGGGGGGCAGCGGGTCGGTGCGGGAGACCTGGGTCTCCGGGTAGGCCTGGTGTCCGGGGGCGGTGGGCGGGGCGGGGACCTCGTCGATGCGGTCGGCGGCCTCGATGCGGGCGGCGCAGACCTTGTACTCGGGGATCTTGGAGCGCGGGTCGAGGGCGTCGATGGTGAGGGCGTTCGCGGCCGTGGGGACCGGCCAGTGGTAGGGCACGAAGACGGTGTCGGGGCGGATGGCCTCGGTGACGAGCGCGGGGAAGACCTCGCTGCCGCGGCGGGTGACGACGCGGACGGGGTCGCCGTTGCGGAAGCCGTGCGAGGGGTGGACCTCGACCCAGGGGCGGGGGGTCTGCTCGACGAGGGCGCCCAGGCGGCGGGTCTGGTTGCCGGAGAGGAAGTGGGCGACGGTGCGGCCGGTGGTGAGCGAGAGGGGGTACTCCTCGCTGTACGGGTCCATGGGCGGGTGCCATTCGACGACCTGCATGTGGATCGTGCCGTCGGGGTGGTAGGTGCGGCCGTCCTCGAAGAGGCGGGGGGTGCCGGGGTGCTCGGTGCTCGGGCAGGGCCAGGCGATGCCGCCGGTCTCCTCCAGGCGTTCGTACGTGATGCCGTAGTAGTCGTTGACGGTGCCGGCGGAGGCGATGCGGAGCTCCTCGAAGACGGAGCGGGAGTCGGGGAAGGCGAACTTGTCGCCGACGCCGAGCCGCTTGGCCAGCTCGCAGATGACCCAGGTGTCGGTGCGGACGCCGGCCGGGGGTTCCTGGGCCTTGTTGTGCTTGACGACCCGGGCCTCGGCGTTGGCCATGACGCCCTCGTCCTCGGCCCACACGGTGACGGGGAAGACCACGTGCGCGTTGGCGGCGGTCTCGGAGAGGAAGAAGTCGAACTGGGCGTGGAACTCGAGGGTGTCGTAGCCGTCCTTGACGGTGGCGTAGTTCGGGAGGGAGACGAAGGGGTTGTTGCAGATGCCGACGAGGCCGCGGATCTCCTTGCGCTGCATCTGCCAGACCATCTCCATCATGGAGGTTCCGGCGAGCGGGAGTTCGGCCTCGTCGATGCCCCAGATCTCGCAGATCTGGCGGCGGTGCTCGGGGTTCGTGATGGAGCGGCCGCCGGGGAGGAGGTCGGACTTCTGGCCGTGTTCGCGGCCGCCCTGGCCGTTGCCCTGGCCGGTGATGGTGCCGTAGCCGGCGCCGGGCTTCCCGATGTTCCCGGTGGCGACGCAGAGGTTGATGATCGAGAGGCAGTTCTCGACGCCCTGGGAGTGGTGCTCGACGCCGCGGGCGTGCCAGGCCATGGCCTTGTCGGCGCCGGCGAACATGCGGGCGACCTGGACGATCTGCGCCTCGGGGACGCCGCAGATCGCGGCGGACCGGGCGGGCGGGTAGTCGGCGACGGTCTTCTTGACCTCGTCCCAGCCGGTGGCGTGGGCGGCGAGGTAGGCCTCGTCGGTGAGGCCCTCGGCGACGACGACGTGCAGGACGGCGTTGAAGAAGGCGGAGTCGGTGCCGGGCTTGAGGGCGACGTGGACGTCGGCGGTGCGGGCGATCGCGGTCTCGCGGGGGTCGACCACGATGAGGGTGGCGCCCCGGTCGCGGGCTCCCCACAGGTACTGGGTCATGACGGGGAAGCATTCGCCGACGTTGGATCCGGCGATGAGGAGGCAGTCGGTGAGGAGGATGTCGGAGAAGGGGTTGCCGGCCCGGTCGATGCCGAAGGCGAGCTTGTTGGCCCCGGCGGCGGAGACCATGCAGAGCCGGCCGTTGTAGTCGACGTGCCGGGACTTGAGGGCGACCCGGGCGAACTTGCCGACGAGGTAGGTCTTCTCGGAGAAGAGGCTGGCGCCGCCGAGGAGCCCGAAGGAGTCGTTGCCGTACTCGCCCTGGATGCGGCGGATCTCGGCGACGGTGTGGTCGAGCGCCTCCTCCCAGCTGACCTCGCGGAACTCCTCGTCGCGATTGCGGCGCATGAGGGGGGCGGTGAGCCGGTCGGGGTGGTTGACCTGCTGGTAGGCGTTGATGCCCTTGGGGCAGAGCCGCATGCGGTTGATGTCGTGGTTGCGGGGTTCGACGCCGAAGACCTTGCCGTGGCGGTCGACGCGGAGGTACATGCCGCACTGGACGCCGCAGAAGCAGCAGTGGGTGGGGACGAGGGTCTCCCCGTTCTGGTCGGCGTGCCAGCGGTCGGCGGGGATGCCTCCGGCGTCGCGGAAGGTGCGGGTGCCGGGCGGGGCGAGGGAGGGGTCGAGCGGCAGCGGCCGGCCGGGGGTGGTCGCGGGGTCGGTCGCGGTCAATTGAAGCCCTTCTTGACGTGGTCGAGGTAGGCGGTGCCGCGCAGGACGCGCTTGCAGCGGGGGCAGTACTCGGCCCAGGCGTCGAAGCCGAGGTCGAGGTCGCGCATGGTGCCCTGGAGGTTCTCCACGTAGGGGGCGGTGTCGATGGGCTCGTGGCAGCGGCGGCAGGTGAGGATCTCGTCCTCGCCCTTGCGGCGGGCGGTGTACTTGAAGAGCTGCATGCCGACGGCGGCGGGCCGCTGGACGATGTGGAAGAACTTCCCGAAGGGGATGTAGATGAGGGTGAAGACGACGGACACCATGTGGAGGACCGCGAGGAACTCGTAGCCGCCGCCGTGCAGGAAGATCGACGAGAAGGTCAGCAGCAGGCCGGTCACCGAGATGACGATGAGGGCGATCAGCGGCACCAGGTCGTAGGCGAAGCGCTGGCCGGTGATGGCGCCCCGGTCCTTCATGCGGCGCCACAGGAAGTAGGAGGCGCCGGCGATGACGAGGACGGCGGCGATGTCGAGGCCGTGGAACATCAGCCAGCCGACGGCGTTGAGCGCGTCGAAACCGATGATCTTGAAGCCCCAGATCCGCATCTCGTAGCCGGGTCCCGAGCCGGTGGCGGAGGTGAAGGTGAACCAGCCCCAGGTGAGGGGGAAGGTGATCGCGGCGGCGAGCAGACACCCCCAGAAGACGAGCTGGTGGGCGGCCCAGCGGGCGTGCGAGCGGGCGCCGAGGAACTTCTGGAAGCCGAGGTAGGTGGCGATCATCCTCGGCAGGGCGGTGGGCGCCTTGCGGAAGTTCGCCGCGGAGAAGAAGGAGCGCCAGCCCTGCCGGAAGAGGCGGCGGGCGCCGGGCGCGGAGATCCAGACCGTGTAGCGGTAGGCGACGCCGAAGGCGAGGAAGACGGTGGCCACGGAGTACGGCAGGAGGGCCGAGTCGAAGTCGCGGAGCATACGGCTGCCGAAGACGATCGCGAGGATCAGCAGGGCGGAGACGGCGGCGCCGACGAGGGCGGCGCGGCGGCGCACGGCGGCGGGGGTCCGGGGCGCGGGGCCGTCGGCCGCCGGGAGGCCGGGCGCGGAGCCGGGCGCCGGGCCGGGCGCGGGGTCCGGGGCGGGGCCGGATGGGGGGTTCGGCTCGGCTGTCTTCGGTGGCTCGGTCACGCGGCCACGGTAAAGCTGTTTGCCCTATTAGGTCCCGTTTTGACCGCTGTGAGGGTGACGCGTCGCTCAGACGGCGTGCAGCCCCTGGGCCAGGAAGACCTCGCGGGCCGCGGCGACCTGCTCGGGGGTCGGGGACGGTGTGTCGTGCAGGGTGAACGGCTTGGCGAGTGCTTGCCACTTCGCTTCACCGAGCTTGTGGAAGGGCAGGATGTCCACGCGGGACACGTTGCCGAGGCCGGCGGCGAAGGCGGCGACGCCCTCCACGTCGGCGGGGTCGTCGGTGAGTCCCGGGACGAGCACGAAGCGGACGTGGACCTCCTGGCCGAGGTCGGCGAGGCGCCGGGCGAAGTCCAGGGTCGGCCGCAGCGGCCGTCCGGTGACCTTCTTGTACGTGTCCGGGTCCCAGGACTTGATGTCGAGAAGCACCAGGTCGGTGTCGCGCAGCAGGGCGTCGGTGGCGCGGACGCCGAGGAAGCCCGAGGTGTCCAGGGCCGTGTGGAGACCGAGCTCGTGCTTCATGCGGTGCAGGAGCTCGCCGGTGAAGACGGGCTGGAGGAGCGGTTCGCCGCCGGAGACGGTGGCGCCGCCGCCGGACGCGGAGATGAAGCGGACGTACTTGGAGGCCTCGGCGATCACGGCGTCGGCGGAGGTGCGCGTGCCGTTGCGCATCCGCCAGGTGTCGGGGTTGTGGCAGTAGAGGCAGGTGAGGGGGCAGCCGGAGAGGAAGGTGACGAAGCGGGTGCCGGGCCCGTCGACGCCGGTCGACAGGTCCCAGGAGTGGACCGAGCCCTCGGAGGGCCGCTGGGTGGCCGCGGCGGCCGGGGTGCCGGCCGGCGAGGTGACCTGGGTGACGGCCGGTGAGGTGACCGCGGTGATGGCCGGCGAGGTGACGGGGCCGGCGGGGCCGAGGGCGAGGCTGGTCATGGCAGGGCCTCCTTCGGAGGATCCTTCGGACGGTGTCGGGCGCGACCCGGGGCCGGGGTGAGGGCCGCCGGCCCCGGGTGCGATCACGGGGCTACAGGGAGCCGTGGAAGGTGCGGTTCAGGACGTCCAGCTGCTGTTCGCGGCTGAGCCGGACGAAGTTGACCGCGTAGCCGGAGACCCGGATGGTCAGCTGCGGGTAGTTCTCCGGGTGCTCCATGGCGTCCTCCAGGACGTCGCGGTCGAGGACGTTGACGTTCATGTGGAAGCCGTCGCTGGCCATGTAGCCGTCGAGGACGCCCGCGAGGTTCCTGATCCGCTCCTCGGGGGTGCGGCCCAGGCCGTCGGGGGTGACCGTGTTCGTCAGCGAGATGCCGTCCTCGGCGTCCTCGTACGGGAGCTTGGCGACCGACAGGGCCGAGGCGACGTAGCCGTGGGTGTCGCGGCCGTTCATCGGGTTGGCGCCCGGCGAGAAGGGCTCGCCGGCGCGGCGCCCGTCGGGGGTGTTGCCGGTCTTCTTGCCGTAGACGACGTTGGAGGTGATGGTCAGGACGGACTGGGTGTGCTCGGCGTTCCGGTAGGTGGGGTGCCTGCGGACCTTCCGCATGAACTCCTCGACCAGCCAGACCGCGATCCCGTCGACGCGCTCGTCGTTGTTGCCGTACGCCGGGTAGTCGCCCTCGACGAGGTAGTCGGTGGCGAGACCGGTCTCGTCCCGGACCGGGGTGACCCTGGCGTACTTCACGGCGGCGAGCGAGTCGGCGGCGACGGAGAGGCCGGCGATGCCGCAGGCCATGGTCCGGCGCACGTCACGGTCGTGGAGCGCCATCTCGATGCGCTCGTAGGCGTACTTGTCGTGCATGTAGTGGATGACGTTCAGGGCGTGGACGTAGACGCTCGCCAGCCACTCCATCTGCTCGTCGAACCGGGCCATGACCTCGTCGTAGTCGAGGACGTCCGAGGTGATGGGGCCGGTGGCGGGGCCGACCTGGGCGCCGGACTTCTCGTCGCGGCCGCCGTTGATCGCGTACAGGAGGGTCTTGGCGAGGTTCACGCGGGCGCCGAAGAACTGCATCTGCTTGCCGACGGGCATCGCGGAGACGCAGCAGGCGATGGCGGTGTCGTCGCCGAAGCGGGGCCGCATCAGCTCGTCCGACTCGTACTGCACGGAGGAGGTGTCGATGGAGACCTTCGCGCAGAACTCCTTGAAGCCCTGCGGGAGCCGCGGCGACCAGAAGACGGTCATGTTCGGCTCGGGGGCCGGGCCGAGGTTGTAGAGGGTCTGGAGGTAGCGGAAGGAGGTCTTCGTGACCAGCGGGCGGCCGTCCTCGCCCACGCCGGCGAGGGACTCGGTGACCCAGGTGGGGTCGCCGGAGAACAGCTCGTCGTACTCGGGCGTGCGCAGGAAGCGGACGATGCGGAGCTTGATGATGAAGTCGTCGACGAGCTCCTGCGCCTGCTCCTCGGTGAGGAGACCGGCCTCGATGTCGCGCTGGAGGTAGACGTCGAGGAAGGTGGAGGTCCGGCCGAGGGACATCGCGGCGCCGTTCTGCTCCTTCACGGCGGCGAGGTAGGCGAAGTACAGCCACTGGATCGCCTCGCGGCCGGTGGCGGCGGGCTCCGAGATGTCGTGGCCGTAGGAGGCGGCCATCGTCTTCAGCTCGCCGAGGGCGCGGATCTGCTCGGCCAGCTCCTCGCGCAGCCGGATCGTCTCCTCCAGGGAACGGCGGCCGGTGGCAAGGGAGTCGAGCTCCGCCTTCTCCTGCTGCTTCACCTCGACGAGGCGGTCGACGCCGTAGAGGGCGACGCGCCGGTAGTCGCCGATGATGCGGCCGCGGCCGTAGGCGTCGGGGAGTCCGGTGACGACGCCGGCCTTGCGGGCGGCACGGATCTCGGGGGTGTAGGCGTCGAAGACACCGGCGTTGTGGGTCTTGCGGTACTCGGTGAAGACCTTCTCCAGGTCCTGGGAGACCGGGTAGCCGTAGGTCTCCAGGGCGCCGGCGACCATGCGCCAGCCGCCGTTCGGCATGATCGAGCGCTTCAGCGGGGCGTCCGTCTGCAGGCCGACGATCAGGTCCTGGTCGCGGTCGATGTACCCGGGGGCGTGGGCGGTGATGGTGGAGGGGACGTCGTACGAGACGTCGTACACGCCCTTGGCGCGCTCCTCGGGGAAGCGGTCCGTGATGGCCTTCCACACGGCGGTGGTCCGCCCGGTGGGCCCGGCGAGGAAGGAGTCGTCCCCTTCGTACGGCGTGTAGTTCCGCTGGATGAAGTCGCGGACGTCGACGGCGTCGCGCCACAGCCCGCCCTTGAAGCCCTTCCAGGCCCGCTCGTTCACCGTTGCCTCAGCAGGTGTCGCAGTCACTGCCCGCACCGCCTTCTTCGAATCATTCGATCGCGTCGTTGCCTACCTTCATTCCACTCCTTTTGATCGATCATTTCGGGCGGCATTGGTCACCATTCGGGGGCCCTAGGTCCCGTCCCCCGCATGCGGAAAGACCCCGCCGGGAGGCGAGGTCTTTCCGCGGGAGAGGGGCCGGTCTAGCTGGGCGCCTCGGCGCCCTTGCGGGCGTAGAACCACCAGGTCACGACCATGCAGCTGACGTAGAAGGCGACGAATCCCCACATCGCGCTGGTCACGGCCACCGAACCGAACAGGGCCGGGATGAAGAAGAAACCGTAGGCGGCGATGGCCGAGGTGAAGCCGGTGACCGCGCCGGACTCCATTTCCGCCTGCTTCAGGGCCCTGGCGTATTCCGGGGTGCCTTCCGTGAGGCCCTTGAGGTGGGTGCCGCGGAAGATGACCGGGATCTGGCGGAAAGTGGAGCCGTTGCCGATGCCGGAGAAGAAGAACGCGGCGAGGAAGCAGAAGAAGAAGCCGTAGAAGGAGCCGCCGTCACTGCCCGAGGGCAGGAAGGTGATCACTCCGACGATCGAGGTGGCCATGCCCACGAAGGACAGGATCGTGACCCGGGCACCGCCCCACTTGTCCGCGATCCAGCCGCCGCCCCAGCGGGCCAGGGCGCCGACGGCGGGGCCCATCCAGGCGTACGTGGCGACCGAGTAGTCCGGGAACGTGGTCTTGATCAGCATCGGCAGCGCGGCCGCGAAGCCGATGAAGGAGCCGAAGGTGCCGACGTACAGCCAGGTCATCAGCCAGTTGTGCTTGCGCTTGAAGATGATCTTCTGCTGGCGGAAGGGGGTCGACGCCACCTTCAGGTCGTTCTGCCCGAACCAGGCGATCGCCGCCAGGACGAGCAGCACCGGGACCCAGAGGAACGCGGCGTTCTGCAGGTAGACCGGGGTGCCGCCGGCCTTGTGCTGGGCCGAGCCGATCGCGATGGTCGACCAGGTGATGACGATCGGGGTCAGCAGCTGCACGACGGAGACGCCGAGGTTGCCGAGACCGCCGTTGATGCCGGTCGCGCTGCCCTTCCTCGCCTTCGGGAAGAAGAAGCCGATGTTGGCGAGGGAGGAGGCGAAGTTCGCGCCGCCGATGCCGCAGAGGGCGGCGATGGCGACCATCACGGCGTACGGGGTCGTCGGGTCCTGGATGGCGATGCCGAGCCAGATCAGCGGCACGACCAGCACGGCCGTCGACAGCGCGGTGAAGCGGCGCTGGCCGATCATCGGGCCGAGGAAGGTGTAGAAGATCCGGGCCGTGCCGCCCGTCAGGCCGGGGATCGCCGTCAGCCAGAACAGCTGCGAGGTCGAGAACCCGAAGCCGACGTCCTTCAGGTTGGTCGCCGTGACCGACCACACCTGCCACACGACGAAGGCCACGAGCAGCGCCGGCACCGCGATCCACAGGTTCCGGGTGGCGACCTTCTTGCCGATGGACTTCCAGAAGAGCTCGTTCTCCGGCTCCCAGTCGGTGATCGGCCTGCCGGGACGGTACTGCTCCGTGTCGTACGAGGCGGGTGACCGCCCGGCCGTTCTGCTGTCCTGGACTACGGAACTCATGGCGCTTCCCTGATGTTTCGGGACGGTGCTTCCTTGCCCTTCCAGGCTGCGCCCGCGCATCAGGGCGAGGTGAGTGCCGATGGTCGCCGGACGGGCGGGCCTAGGTCCCTTCAGCGGGAGGCCGGAGGGACCGGCAGCACCGGCAGCACGACCTCCGGATCGTCCAGGCAGGCCCCGGTCCTCAGGTCGAACTCCTGCTTGTGCATCGGGGACGCCACCACCGGCACCCCGTCCCGACTGCCCATGATCCCGTTCGCGATGACGTCGGCGCCCGAGAACGGGTCCCGGTTGCACACCGCGTACACCGCGCCGTCCCCGTCCCGGAACAGCGCCGCCTCCGTACCGTCCGCGAGGACGGCCGCCCGGCCGCGCCCCGGTTCCAGGAACTCCACCCCGGCCACGTGCGGCTCGAAACGGGCCAGAGCGGCCGGGTCGTCCAGTACGGCCTGCCACTCGTCCCGGTAGGCGGCGACGTGCCGCTCCATCTGCGCCTCCAGCTCGGCACAGATCCCGAGGGAGTCCTCGACCAGCACCTCACGCAGATGCCGCAGACCGCCGTCGAGCCGCTCGACCCAGGCCGAGGTGCGTTCCAGCCGCTCCCCGGTCCGTACGTAGTACATGAGGAACCGGTCGATCAGCGCGAACAGCCCGGCCGCCGACAGATCGGAGGCGAGCAGCTCGGCATGGCGGGGCTCGGTGCCGCCGTTGCCGCAGACGTACAGGTTCCAGCCGCCGGCGGTCGCGATGACGCCGATGTCCTTGCCGCGGGCCTCGGCGCACTCACGCAGGCAGCCCGACACCCCGCCCTTGATCTTGTGCGGGGCCCGCAGACCGCGGTAGCGGAGCTCCAGGTCGATCGCGAGCCGCACCGAATCGCCCTGCCCGAAGCGGCAGAAGCGGGAGCCGATACAGGACTTGACGGTCCGCAGGGACTTTCCGTAGGCCTGCCCGGACTCGAACCCGGCGCTGATCAGCCGCCGCCAGATGGAGGGCAGCTCTTCCTTCCTCGCCCCGAAGAGATCGATCCGCTGACCGCCGGTGATCTTGCTGTAGAGGCCGTGGGCGCGGGCCACCTCGCCGAGGGCGATGAGCTGCTCGGCGGTGATCTCGCCGCCGGGGACGCGGGGCACGACCGAATAGGTGCCGTCCTTCTGGAGGTTGGCGAGGAAGAGGTCGTTGGAGTCCTGGAGCGCCGCCTGTTCGCCTGCGAGGACGTGCCGGAGCCCGAGTTCGGGCGCGAGGGTGCCGAGGACGTTGGCGACGACCGGCTTGCAGACGGTGCAGCCGGCGCCGCCGGAGCCGTACGACTCCATCAGCTCGGTGAAGGAACGGATGCGTTCGGCGCGGACGAGGGCGTAGATCTCGGACCGGGAGAGGAACGGGAAGTGCTCGCACAGGCCGCGGGGCTTCTCCACGCCGGCGGCGTGGAGGACGGACTGGAGGGTGTTCACGCAGCCGCCGCAGCCCGTGCCGGCCCTGGTGCAGCGCTTGACCCCGCCGATGTCCGTCAGACCGTGCTCGGCGATCGCCGCGGTCACCGCGCCCTTGGTCACGTGGTGACAGGAGCAGACGACGGCGTCGTCGGGCAGCGCGTCCGCGCCGGGCGCGCCCTCCGCCGCGGGAAGGATGAACGCCTCGGGCGGGGCGGGCAGCCGGCGCCCGGCGTGCGGCTTGAGGGAGCCGTACGCCTCGGCGTCGCCGACCAGGATGCCGCCGAGGAGCTGCCCCTCGGGGCCGAGCAGCAGCTTCTTGTAGACGCCCTCGCGCCCGTCCGAGAACACGATCTCGGTGGCCTGCGGGCCGGCGGCGAACGGGTCGCCGAAGGAGGCCACGTCCGCACCGAGCAGCTTCAGCTTGGTGGAGGTGTCGGCGCCGGTGAACACGGTCGTCCCGGGGCCCGCGAGCCGGTCGGCGACCGCCTCCGCCATCTGGTAGCCGGGCGCGACGAGCCCGTAGACCCGGCCGTCGGCGGTCTGCGCGCACTCGCCGATGGCGTACACGTACGGATCGGTCGTACGGCAGTGCTCGTCGACCGCCACTCCCCCGCGGTCCCCGACGGCGAGCCCGGCCTCGCGGGCGAGACGGTCGCGGGGGCGGACGCCGGCGGAGAAGACGACGAGATCGGCGGGGAGCCGCTCGCCGCTGGACAGCACGAGTGCGCGCACGCTCCCTTCCGGTCCCGTCTCGACCTCGGCCGCGCCCACGCCGGTGTGCACGTCGACGCCCATCGACTCGATGGTGGCGCGCAGCGCGGCCGCGCCGCCGTCGTCGACCTGGAGCGGCATGAGCCGGGGCGCGAACTCGACGACGTGCGTGGCGAGTCCGAGGGTACGGAGCGCCCCGGCGGCCTCAAGCCCGAGCAGCCCGCCACCGATGACGACACCGGTCCGCGCCCGCTCGGCGTACGAGGTGAGGGCGTCGACGTCGTAGAGCGTGCGGTACGTGAAGCAGCCGGGGGCGTCGGCGCCGGGGATCGGCGGCACGAACGGGTACGAGCCGGTGGCCAGCACGAGCGCGTCGTAGGCGACGACCGCGCCGGAGGTCGTGGTGACGGTACGGGCGGTGGTGTCGATGTGCTCGGCGGGGTCGCCGAGACGGAGGTCGACGCCGTGGCGTGCGAAGAACTCGGGCGTGGAGAGTTCCAGTTGCCCGGGCCGTGTCCCGCTGAAGACGGAGGACAGGTGGACGCGGTCGTAGGCGGGGACGTCCTCCTCGGCGAGAACGATCACGTGCCAGCCACTGCCACTCCCTCTCAGGGCGTCGCGCTCGGCCAGGGCCTCCAGGAGCCGGTGCCCGACCATGCCGTGGCCGATGAGGACGAGGGTCGGTGTCCGCTGGGCGGCCATGGCGCTACTCCGTGGGATCGCGGGTCTCTTCCCTCCCGACCGTAGGGGCGCGGGACGGGCTGCCGGGCCCGTGAAGGACCTGACGAGACAGGACTTCCGCCCTTGCTGCGCGGGCCTTGTGGCGGGGGTGGGGGCGGGGGTGGTGGGCGTAGCGTCTAGTCCCGGGGCCGCACCACCGAACGACACCGGGGGCGCGGCCCTCTCACGCGCCCCGCGGTCCGGGACCCGCGCCTCGCGTGCGGGGCCCGCGCCGGGCTGGGCGGCGCCCCGGCCCACCGCCGTGTGGGCAATCGTCCCGCAGGGCGATGGGGGTCCCCCCTGCTCGAGCGAAGCCGAGAGCTTGGGGGAGGGTGGGCACACGGGACGGCGCCCTCCGCGGCGCCTCCGCCTTCCGCGCCTGGACCCGCACCACCAGCGGCGGTGCACATCCGGTGCGGGTCAGGGCGCGGAAGCCTAGGCCCGGCAAGGGGCGCCGTCCGTTGTGCCCACCCGTTCCGCCCCAGCGGAACGATTGCCCACAACGGGCGGGGCGCCGTTCCGGCGGGTGGGCACCGCCCCTTGCGGAACGTATGCCCACAACGGGGCGGGCGCGGAAAAGGAGGCAGAGAAATGCAGGCGCTCGTGGTTGCCGTGCATGGGAGTGCGGTCGACGACGGCCGCGTCCTCGCGCGGCTCCTCGCCCAACTCCGCAACCACACCCCCGCCCCCGTAACCCTCGGTCACCTGGACCACCGCACCCCCACCCTCGCCCACGCCCTGGCCGAGAACCCCGACGCCCTCGTCGTCCCCCTCCTCCTCGGCGACGGCTACCACCGCACCGTCGACATCCCGAGAGTCGCCCGGAACTGCACCGTCACCCCGGGCCTGAGCGGCGAGCCGGCCGTCGCGCTCGCCCTCCACGAGCGCCTCCGCGCGCTCCCCGGCCGCCCCGACGCCGTCGTCGTCGCCGGGGCCGGTTCCTCCCGGCCGGGCGGCAACGACGGCACCCTGAGGGCCGCCGAGCAGCTGCGCCCGCTCCTCCCGGTGCCCGTGACCGTCGCGTACTGCTCGGCGAGTTCCCCGACCCCGGAAGAGGCGGTCGTACGGCTCCGGGCGGACGGCTTCCGCCGGATCGCCGTCGCCGCCCACCTCCTCGCCCCCGGCCGCTTCACCCGCGCCCTGGCCGCCGTTCCGGGCGTCCGGGCCGTCACGGAGCCCCTCGCCGACCACCCGCGCATCGCGGAGCTGGTGGCCGCGCGGTACGAAACGCGTGCCATGTGCGCGGGCCCGCCGCCCGCTCTGCTGTGCTGGGGCACATGACACAACCGTTCCTGCCCCTCACCGCCCGCTCCCGCGAGGAGTCGCACCGGGCCGCCACACCCCTCGAACTCTTCTTCGACCTGTGCTTCGTCGTGGCCGTCGCGCAGGCCGGCGCCGAGCTCGTGCACGCGGTCGCCGAGGGCCACGCGGGCCAGGGCATCCTCAACTACGCGATGGTCTTCTTCGCGATCTGGTGGGCCTGGATGAACTTCTCCTGGTTCGCCTCCGCGTACGACAACGACGACGTCCTCTACCGCGTCGTCACCCTGATCCAGATCGCCGGTGTGCTCATCCTCGCCGCCGGCGTCTCGCGCGCCTTCGAGGAGCACGACTTCCTCGTCGTCTACCTCGGCTACGTCGTGATGCGCCTCGCGATGGCCTCGCAGTGGCTGCGCGCCGCCCACCACGCCACCACCCCCGCCGAGCGGACGATGTGCCGCCGGTACGCGGGCGGGGTCCTCGCCGTGCAGATCGGCTGGCTCGCGCTGGTCCTGGCGCCAGAGTCGGCCCGCCCATGGGTCTTCCTCGTCATGGCGCTCGCCGAGATGGCCGTACCGGTGTACGCCGAGAAGGACGCGCCCAGCGCCTGGCACCCGCACCACATCGCCGAGCGGTACGGCCTGTTCACGATCATCGTGCTCGGTGAGACCGTCGCCGCCGCGACCGTCGCCGTGAAGACGGGCATCATCGAGAACGACGCCCTCGGCGAGGTGCTCCCGATCGCAGCGGGCGGTCTGCTGCTCGTCTTCGCCGCCTGGTGGATCTACTTCGTCGTGCCCGCCCACGACCGGCTCACCTCCAGCCGCCAGGGCTTCCTGTGGGGCTACGGCCACTATGTGATCTTCGCGTCGGCGGCCGCCGTCGGCGCGGGTCTGGAGATCGCGGTCGAGCAGGCGGTGGGCAAGGCCCACATCTCCACGCTCGCCGCCTCCGCGGCCGTGACGATCCCGTCGGCCGTGTTCCTGCTGTCGGTATGGCTGCTGCACGCCCGCTACTTCAAGGTCGGCATCGCGCAGCAAATGGTCCTGCCGGTCTCGTCGTTCGCGATCCTGATGTGCACGTTCGCCGGCCACTGGGCGGTGCTCGCGGCCGGGATCGTCGCGGCGGCGACGGTCGCCGTCGGCGTCACCCTGACCGCCCGCAACCCGACCACGCGCGCGCGGGCGACGGCCTGACGCCCCGTCGGGGAGGCTGGAGGATCCGCCGTCCGCCGGGGCACAATCCGCCGCATGATGTTCCGCCTCCTCGGACCGCTCACGGTGGCCGACGCCACGGGCGCCCCGATCCCCGTCACCGGCGGCCCCAAGGTCCGGGCCCTGCTCGCCCGGCTCCTCCTCGACGCGGGCCGGACGGTCCCGGTGGAGCGGCTCGTCGACGGCCTGTACGGGGATGAGCCCCCGGCCGGCGCCCAGGGCGCGCTGCAGGCCCAGGTCTCGCGGCTGCGCCGGGCGCTCCCGCCGGGCGTGGGGGTCGAGTTCTCGCCCGCCGGGTACCGGCTGGCCGTAGAGGACGTGGACGTCCTGCGGTTCGAGGCGCTCGCCCGGGAGGGCGCGCGGGCCGGCGCGGCGGGCGACTCCGGCCGCGCGGCCGCCCTGCTGCGGGAGGCCCTCGGGCTGTGGCGGGGCCCGGCGCTGGCCGACGTACGGGAGGCACCGTTCGCGGCGGGCCAGGCGGCCAGGCTGGACGCGCTGCGGCTCGACGCTGTGGAGGAGTGGGTGGCCGCCGAGCTGTCGGTCGGCGGCGACCCGGCGTTCCTCGTACGGGAGTTGGAGCGGGCCGTCCGGGACCATCCGCTACGGGAACGGCTGCGGGGCCTGCAGATGCGGGCGCTCGGGGCGGCGGGGCGCCAGGCGGAGGCGCTGGCCGTGTACGCGGAGGTACGGACGGCCCTGGCGGAGGAGCTGGGGGCGGATCCGTCGGCGGAACTCTCCGCCGTACATCTGGAGCTGCTGCGGGGCGGGGAGTCGGCGCCGCCGGTACGGACGTCCCCTCCGCTCCCCGCACCGCTGACGGACTTCGTGGGCCGGGAGGGGGAGCGGGAGCGCCTGACGACCCTGCTGGCGGCCGCGCGGCTGGTGACCCTGGTGGGCCCGGGGGGCGCGGGCAAGACGCGTCTGGCCCTGGAGGTGGGGGCGGGGCTGCGGGGCGAGGTGCGGTTCGTGGATCTGGGGGCGGTGGGGGGTACGGGCGACGGCTCGGGTCCCGCGTCCGGTTCGGGTTCCGCTTCCGGCGGCGCCGGTGGCTCGGATTCCGCGTCCGGCGGCGCCGGTGGCTCGGGTCCCGCGTCCGGTTCGGGTTCCGCGTCCGGCGGCGCCGGTGGCTCGGGTCCCGCGTCCGGTCCGGGTCCCGCGTCCGGCGGCGCCGGTGGCTCGGGTCCCGCGTCCGGTCCGGGTCCCGCGTCCGGCGGCGCCGGTGGCTCGGGGCCCGCGTCCGGCGAGGTCGCGGAGGCGTTCGCGGCCGCGCTCGGGGTGCGGGGTGCGGCACGGCTGGAAGCGGCCCTCGCCGGGCGTCCCGTGGTGCTGATCGTGGACAACTGCGAGCACGTCGTCGTGGAGACGGCCGTCCTCGTACGACGCCTCCTTGCCGCCTGCCCGGCACTACGGGTCCTGACGACGAGCCGCGAGGCCCTCGGGATCACCGGGGAGTCCCTGCTGCCGCTCGGCGCGCTGGCACCGGAGGCGGCGGAGGAGCTGTTCGTACGGCGGGCGGCGGCGGTCCGGCCCGGATTCACCGGCCACGCGCGCGTGGCGGAGCTCTGCGCGGGGCTCGACGGGCTGCCGCTCGCCGTCGAGCTGGCGGCGGCCCGGCTGCGGACGCTGTCCGTGGAGGAGCTGGCGGACGGGCTGGGCGAGCGGTTCGAGCTGCTTTCGCGCGGGGACCGCACCGCGCCGGAGCGGCACCGGACGCTGCGGGCCGTGGTGGAGTGGAGCTGGTCGCTGCTCGACCCCGGGGAACGGGAACTGGCGGCGCGGCTCTCGGTGTTCCGGGGCGGGGCGACGGCGGAGGCGGTGGCCCGGGTGTGCGGGGCGGGGACGGGGGCGCTGGCGTCGCTCGTGGAGAAGTCGCTGGTGGAGGTACGGGACGACGGCCGCTATCGGATGTTGGAGACGATCCGGGCGTACGCCGCGGAGCGCCTCCCGGCCGGGGACGCGGCGATCGCCGCGCACCACGCGTACTACCGGGCGCTGGCCGAGGCGGCCGATCCCGAACTGCGCGGGCCCGCCCAGCTGGAGTGGCTGGCACGGCTCGACGCGGAGGACGCGAACCTGCGGGCGGCGCTGCGGCGGGGCACGCCGGAGCAGGGGCTGCGGCTGGTGGCGGCGCTCAGCCCGTACTGGTGGCTGCGCGGGCTGCGGGGCCGGGTGGCGGCGCCGGTCGCGGAACTCCTGGACCGGGTGGAGCCGACGGAGGAGCGCGGCGAGGAGTACGCGCTGTGCGTGCTCGCGGCGGGCCTGCGGGAGGGCGAGCACGTCGACCGGGCGCGGGGGTTCCTCGCGGCGGGTACGGCTCCGCTTCGACAGCCGTACACGGCGTTCCTGTGGTCGACCTCCGTGGGCCCGGTGGAGGGCCTGCGACTCGGCGACGACACCTGGTCCCGCTCGCTGGGACTCGTGGGCCGCGCCCTGCTGACGCCGGCGCCCACGGAGGCGGAACCGCTCCTGAGGGAGGCCCTGGCGGGGTTCAGGGCGCTCGGGGAGCGATGGGGGACGGCGACGGCGCTGGAGGGCCTGGCGGGCCTCTCGGCCGATCCGCTGCCCCTCCTCGGGGAGGCCCTGGAGCTCTTCGAGGAACTGGGAGTCGCGGAGGACGTGGTGGACCTGCTCCGCCGACGGGCGACGGTCCACGAGACGTCGGGCGACCGGGAGGCGGCGGAGTCCGACCGCACGCGCGCGGAGAGGACGGCGCGCAGGGCGGGGCTCGGTGGGGCATGACCGACAAGGTCTTCGTGATCGTCTCGGGCCTGCCCGCGAGCGGGAAGAGCACCCTGGCCCGCGGGCTCGGCGCCGGGCTGGGCCTGCCGGTCGTCGACAAGGACGTGATCCTGGAGTCGCTGTACGACGCGCTCGGCGTCGGCGACCAGGCGTGGCGGCACCGGCTGAGCCGGGCCGCCGACGACGTGCTGTACGCGGTGGCCGCGGATGCCGGGCGGGCCGTCCTGGTGAACTGGTGGCACCGCGACACGGCCCCGGCCCGGCTCGGCGCGCTCGGCGGGCGTCTCGTCGAGGTGCACTGCGCGTGCGACGCCGCGCTCGCCGCCGAACGCTTCCGGACCCGCCGACGCCACCCGGGCCACCTGGACCAGGAACTCTCACCGGCGCAGCTCGCCGAACGCGTCGCGGCGTGGTCGGCACACCCGGGACCGCTCGGCGTGGGCGGCGGCGCGCTGAGGGTGGACACGACGGGGCCGGTGGACGCGGCCGAGCTGGCAAGCAAGCTAGCCCCCCGCATCGCCACCCCCGAACCCTCCGACCGCCCGTAGCCCCCGTGTGGGGCCCACGCCCGTCCTGGGCGGTGCCCAGACCCACCCCCGTGTGGGGCCCGCGCCCCCGTCGGGCGGGCGGCGCCCCCGTCGGGCGGGCGGCGCCCACCGCCGTGTGGGCAATCGTCCCGCTGGGGCGGGACGGGTGGGCACACGGGACGGCGCCCTTGCCGGCGCCAGAGGCTCCCGCGCCTGGACC